>NZ_JBFPEZ010000016.1:0-195633 GCF_040838225.1 Xenorhabdus sp. SGI246 | reverse complement strand
CATTCATTTATAAGTGTTGCCGGTACAAAAGGCAGCATGCAAAAAGCAATTCGGTGGTGCGGTAGTTCAGTTGGTTAGAATACCGGCCTGTCACGCCGGGGGTCGCGGGTTCGAGTCCCGTCCGCACCGCCACCGTATTTAGATGAGCCCCTGAGAGAAATCTCAGGGGTTTTTGCTATTTGTTGAATTTTTTGAGGCAGAAGTTGCAATCAGTTATTGGGATGTCATATTAATGGAGGAGATAACATTGAGGTAGGTTGGGGGCCACTTGATACGAAATAGCTACGTAAAAAAAATCCGTGCGAAAAAAAATCACACGCAAAAAAATTATGCTGTGAGATATGTTGCCGGACAGCCTGTAGAGCGAGTTTTCCCTGTTTTGAAACAGATAGTTGGCAAAACCTCACTACCATATGGAACCCCCTTTCTTGCTGATAATAGCGGATTTTCTGTTGCCATTTGGAATATTCATAAGCAGCAACGTCCATTATGGCAAAATGTCTTAGCCTCTTTAATTGAGAAGAGTGACCTTATCTTACTGCAAGAAGCACAAACGACTCCTGATTTACTGAAATTTGTTGCAGCCAGTGGTTTGATTGCAGATCAAGTACCTGCATTTGCTATCCCCCAACATCCATCAGGGGTGATGACATTAGCTTCAGCTTCCCCCATCTACTGTTGCCCATTACGGGAAAAAGAACCGATAATCAGGCTTTCAAAATCATCACTTATCACAATTTATCCTTTATCTGATGGTCGACAATTAATGGTAGTTAACGTACATGCCATCAATTTCAGCTTTGGTATTGATGTTTACAGCCGGCAGTTGAATAACATTGGTATCTATATCAGTATGCATGATGGCCCGGTGATATTTGCTGGCGATTTTAATGCCTGGAGTCGTCGGCGGTTTAAAGTGCTGGAGCGTTTTGCTCAACGTATGGGGCTTAAAGAAGTCTACTTTAATGATGATCACCGAACGATTGTATTTGGTAAACCCTTAGATTTTGTTTTTTACCGTGAGTTAAACGTTCTGAGTGCAACAGTTTTAACGACCGTCGCCTCTGATCACAATCCGCTTATGGTCAGGTTTTCGTTATAGAATACATAGATGATAGTTGACGTAGAGAATTAAACAGGGGAAGAGAAAAAACGCCGGAAGAATACCGGCGCTTTTGAAGGTAAGCTCTATTGGTTAGAAAGATGAGGCACGGCTATTTTTTTCTTCACACCGAAAAAATATGCGAGGGTTAGAACAAGCACCCAACCTACTCCTACATATAAGGCGTCCCTCGTCTGATCGAAAAAGCCGAGTAACAAGATGACTGCACTCATGAAAACAATCGTAATTGCAGGCGCTATTGGCCACATGGGTACTGGAAATTTTAAAGTCTTGATTTCTTCTACACTCATCTTACGACGCATAGCTACATGAGAAAGTAAAATCATCAGCCATACCCAAACTGTTGCGAATGTTGCAACTGACGCAATAAGGATAAAAATATCATCAGGGAGCAGATAATTGAGCAATACACCGAGTAGCAGAACAGTAATCATGACTAGAACGGTCATCCACGGAACACCATTACTGGTCAGTTTTTTGAATGACTCCGGTGCCTGTCCTTCTTGAGCCATGCCATACATCATGCGTCCGGCACCAAAAATATCGCTGTTAATAGCTGAAATAGCCGCAGTAATCACAACAACATTCAGAATATTTGCGGCTGAGCTAATTCCCAAATTAGAAAAAATTTGTACAAATGGGCTTCCGTTCTGACCGATCTGATTCCACGGATAGATGCACATCAGAATACATAAAGTCAGGACATAAAAGATCAAAATACGGAATGGAACAGCATTAATGGCTTTAGGTATTGTTTTTACCGGATCTTTAGCTTCACTGGCAGTAATACCAATAACTTCTATGCCCCCAAAAGCAAACATCACAATGGCAAATGAGGCAATCACACCACTAATGCCATTTGGCATAAAGCCACCATGTTCCCATAAATTGGCGATACCTGTAGTATATTCAGTCGCTTGACCAAAACCATAGATCATAATTACCAGGCCACCAATGATCATGGCAATAATGGCAGTAACCTTAACGATAGAAAGCCAAAACTCCATTTCACCGAAAATCTTCACATGGCATAGGTTTAGCGCCCCGATAAAACATACGATACCCAGAACCCAAATCCACTGATCGACATGTGGGAACCAAAGTTTCATATACATGCCGAATGCAGTGATATCAGCGAGGCAAACAAACAGCATTTCAAGAACATAGATCCAGCCAGTCAGGAAACCAGCTAATGGCCCCAGATAATGGCTGGCATACTGTGAAAAGGAACCGGAAACAGGATGGTGAACGGCCATTTCTCCAAGAGCTCTCATCACCATAAATACGGCAGCACCGCCGATTAAATAGGCCAGCAATACAGCAGGGCCTGCTTGCTGAATTGCAGCTGCTGAGCCATAAAACAGCCCTGTGCCTATTGCAGAGCCTAAAGCCATGAAGCGGATATGCCTTACACTCAGGCCCTGTTTAAGCTGATTTTCATTGTTTTGCATTCGTTAATCCCATCTATCTTTCATGCCAGAGAGTATTTTCAGGCATACGCTATTTCAGGCATACAATGCCGTGTCTGGCGTCAGATGCCAGTAAAAGCAACCTCGTACCATACCATAAAGATGGATGTTCGCGGGATAGATATCTGTAATAATAACGGGCAGTTTATTAAAACCAGAGTTTTTTTATGATCTACCCAATAAATGAAATGTTCCAGACTTTGCAGGGGGAAGGGGTATTTACCGGTGTTCCTTCTGTTTTCATTCGATTACAAGGATGTCCAGTAGGGTGCAGTTGGTGTGATACCAAGCATACTTGGGAAAAAAAGGCTGATAAGCAACAGCCGATGGAAAACATTTTGGTGAAGTCGCAGGATAGCGATATATGGGGAGTAGCAACGCCACGGCAAATTATTAATTTATTCACTCGCCAGGGATACACAGCACGTCATGTTGTTATCACTGGTGGAGAGCCGTGCTTGTACGATTTACGTCCCTTAACTGAAACGCTGGAAAGAGAGGGTTACCAGTGTCAGATAGAGACCAGTGGCACACATACAATCTATTGTTCTGATAAAACTTGGGTAACAGTTTCACCAAAAGTGAAAATGCGTGGTGGATACAAGGTCTTGTCAGAAGCTATGAAACGGGCAAATGAAGTTAAACATCCTGTCGGTCGGGAGCGCGATATTGAAGCATTAGACGAACTACTAGCCATGCTTAATGAAGATAATGCGCCGGTTATTGCTTTACAGCCTATCAGCCAGAAAGAGGAAGCTACTCGTTTATGTATTGAAACCTGCATTGCCCGTAACTGGCGTTTTTCCATGCAGACACACAAATACTTAAATATCGCCTGATGTGAATTGAATTTTTATATATGCATTCAGCACCAACACTTGGTGCTGAATGTTTTACTCTCCACGATAAATACAACCTGCGCTACAGGTTTCTTTTACCATGATGGCACTGAGTTGTGGCAAAGTGGGTTTTAATTCTCTCCAGATCCATTTGGCCAGAACTTCGCTGGTTGGATTTTCCAGACCAGGGATCTCATTGAGGTAGTGGTGATCGAGCCGCTCCCAAATTGGTTTGAAAGTAGCTTTTACATCGGCAAAGTCCATGAGCCATCCGCTATGGGGATCAACCTCACCGGTAATTTCCAGACGTACCATAAATGAGTGCCCATGTAGGCGGCCACATTTATGCCCTTCAGGAACATGTGGCAGGCGATGCGCCGCTTCAAATTGAAAATCTTTAAAGATGGTAGTGCTCATAATACTTTTTCCTGATTTCAAAAGGCCGGCTATTCTACCTGAACTTTCGGGCTTAACGTGATTTTTCTGTAGAAATAAAATCCAGTGTTTAACAACTTTATCGATATATTAAATCTGTAAATAAAGTTAGGTAATTTAGTTATTAGATATTGCAAACCTTTCTTTAATTCCAGGGTCAGTTGTGGGATAACCTTATGATTAATCCATGTTTATGATGATTGTTTATCATGATGATTGTTAATCATGGATATTGGCTATCGCAAAGGGCTTTGGATAATGACCGCAAAACCACCTTCAACTGCATTATTACCTATTTCTCCGGAACAATTGTCACGTCTGCAATCTGCGGTCAGTGATTTTTCTCCGCATCAATTAGCTTGGTTATCAGGCTATTTTTGGGGAATGTTAAACTCCCAGCCCCAAGCCAACGCTGTGGCACCAGCGCCAACTGTTCCCGAACAGGAAACGGTAACACTGATTTCTGCTTCTCAGACGGGTAATGCCCGTCGTTTGGCGGAACAACTCAGAGATGCCTTACTAACACAAAAGCTGAATGTGAATTTAGTTAATGCTGGTGATTATAAATTCAAACAGCTCGCAAAAGAACGGGTATTGATTATTATTGCTTCGACACAGGGTGAAGGTGAGCCAGCCGAAGAAGCCGTAGCACTCTATAAATATCTGCACTCCAAAAAAGCAGCTCCGATGAACGAGACGGTTTACGCTGTGTTTGGTTTGGGGGATACCTCTTATGAACACTTCTGTCAGGCGGGTAAAGACTTTGATCGCCGCCTGAGTGAATTAGGTGCCCAGCGGTTATTGGATCGTGTTGATGCTGATGTGGAATATCAGGACGTAGCAGCCCAATGGCGTCAACAAATAACAGATATCTTAAAACAGCGTGTACCGTCCCCAAATGATAATGCTATAGCTACAACTACAACTCAAATGGGGGCTACTAGTGAAGTTATCACCACTCCTTATACCAAAGAAGCTCCGCTAACCGCCTCTCTGTTAGTTAACCAAAAAATCACGGGTCGGGGTTCTGATAAAGATGTCCGCCACATTGAAATTGATCTGGGGGATGTAGATTTGCATTATCAGCCTGGTGATGCACTGGGTGTTTGGTTTGAAAACGATCCTGCATTAGTCGATGAACTGATTAATTTGCTCTGTCTGGAAGGAACTGAATCTGTCAATGTGCATGGAAAATCATTAACTCTGAGTGAGGCTCTGAGCAGCCATATTGAATTGACTCAAAACACGGCAGTTATTGTCGAAAAATATGCTGCATTAACGAAAGATGAAAAGTTGCTTGCTTTAGTCACTGATAAACCAGCACTACAGCAATATGCACAAAAAACACCCATTGTGGATATGGTCAGGCAAGTAGTCTTGCGTCCTGAAGTCCAACAATTTATCGATATATTGCGCCCACTAACCCCGCGGCTTTACTCCATCTCCTCCTCACAAGATGAAGTCGAAAATGAGGTGCATATTACGGTTGGTGTTGTTCGATATGACATAGAAGGACGAGCCCGTACTGGCGGAGCATCGGGCTATCTGGCAGATAGATTACAAGAAGATGACAGTATCCGTGTTTTTATCGAGCATAACGATAATTTCCGTTTACCTGCTGATCCTCAAACACCAATCATTATGATTGGCCCCGGCACAGGGATTGCACCATTCAGAGCGTTTTTACAACAGCGAGATCATCAGGGCGCTGAAGGTAAAAACTGGTTGTTCTTTGGTAATCCCCATTTTGTAGAAGATTTCTTGTATCAGGTTGAATTTCAGCGTTATGTCAAAGAGGGGTTATTAACTCGCATTGATTTGGCTTGGTCACGGGATCAACAGCATAAGATTTACGTACAGGACAAATTGCGTGAGCAGAGTGAAGAAATCTGGCGTTGGATCCAAGAGGGAGCACATTTATACGTCTGTGGAGATGCCAATCGTATGGCAAAAGATGTGGAACAGGCATTGCTGGATATCATTTCACAACAAGGTGGTATGGATGCCGAACAGGCCGATGAGTTTTTGAGTGAACTTCGCCTTGAGCGCCGTTATCAGAGGGATGTTTACTAGCGTGGGCAATGAAAAACCGTAAGTAATGAAAACCGACGGGCAATGAAAACAATGAGCAATGAAAAACAAGGTCCTTTGATTGTTGAAGGTAAACAGGCTGATAGTGAACGCATGAAGTTAGAAAGTAACTACTTACGTGGGACGATCAGCGAAGATCTAAAAAATGGGCTGACAGGCGGATTTGAAGGCGATAACTTTCTCCTTATCCGTTTCCACGGTATGTATCAGCAAGATGATCGTGACATCAGGGCAGAACGTGCGGAACAAAAACTGGAACCTCGCCACGCTATCATGCTGCGTTGTCGCTTACCGGGAGGTATTATCACTCCCCGCCAGTGGTTGGGCATTGATCAGTTTGCGACAGAGAACACTCTGTATGGCAGTATCCGGTTGACTAATCGGCAAACATTCCAATTTCATGGCATTTTAAAAAATAATCTCAAACCCGTGCATCAATTACTGGCTCAAATAGGGCTGGATTCACTGGCAACAGCCAATGATGTTAACCGTAACGTATTGTGTACCTCAAACCCGGTACAGTCTGCATTGCATCAGCAGGCTTATGAATGGGCGAAGAAAATATCGGAGCATCTTCTGCCGCGTACTAACGCTTACGCAGAAATCTGGCTGGACAAAGAAAAAATCGCGACAACCGATGAAGAGCCGATCCTTGGTAAAACTTATTTGCCTCGCAAATTCAAAACATCAGTTGTGATCCCGCCGCAAAATGATGTTGATCTACATGCCAACGATATGAACTTCGTTGCTATCGCAGAGAATGATCAGCTGATCGGTTTTAATGTGCTGGTGGGGGGGGGATTAGCCATGACTCACGGCGATAAGAAAACATTCCCGCGTTTGGCGAGTGAATTTGGTTATATTCCACTAGAGCATACCTTAGCGATTGCTGAAGCCATTGTGACAACACAGCGTGATTGGGGCAACCGAACCGATCGCAAAAATGCCAGAACTAAATATACCCTTGAGCGTGTCGGTGTTGAAACTTTCAAACAAGAAGTTGAAAAGCGTGCGGGCGTGAAATTTGAACCGATCCGTCCTTATGAATTTACTGGTCGGGGAGATCAAATTGGTTGGTTAAAAGGTATTGATGATCAATGGCACTTAACCTTGTTTATTGAAAATGGCCGCTTACTGGATTACCCGAACAAACCGTTAAAAACCGGGATTGCAGAAATTGCCAAAATCCACAAAGGTGATTTTCGTTTAACCGCGAATCAAAACCTGATTGTGGCAGGCGTGCCGGAGAGTGAAAAAGCACGTATTGAAGAAATTGCCCGTTTACATGGTCTTATTGATAACACTGTGACTTCTCTGCGCCACCACTCTATGGCATGTGTTTCGTTTCCGACATGTCCGCTGGCAATGGCAGAAGCTGAGCGTTTTTTGCCTGCTTTTGTCGATCATGTCGATGCTTTAATGGCAAAACATGGCGTCAGTCACGAACATATCGTTCTGCGCGTTACAGGTTGCCCGAATGGGTGTGGTAGAGCGATGTTGGCAGAAATAGGGCTGGTGGGTAAAGCGCTTGATCGTTATAACCTGCATCTTGGCGGAAATCGCAATGGTAGCCGCATCCCCCGTATGTATAGGGAAAATATCACCTCAGCCGAGATTTTGACAATACTGGACGAATTGATTAGTCACTGGGCAATAGAACGTAATGAGGATGAAGCTTTTGGTGATTTCTTGATCCGTGCCGGCATTATCAAACCAGTATTGAATTCAGCCGTTGATTTTTACGATTGGCAGGAGGCGATATGACCCCGCTCTGCTTATCTGAGCTACTGGTTTTGAATACTGAACAGCGCACGGAAGCGCTTGCCGAAATAAACCAACAACTGGAATTGCTGGCTGCCCGTCAGCGTGTAATCTGGGCATTGGAACACCTGCCCGGCGAATTTGTTCTTTCTTCCAGTTTTGGTATCCAGGCGGCAGTCTGCCTGCATCTGGTCACACAGGAATACCCTGATATTCCCGTTATCCTGACCGATACCGGTTATCTGTTCCCGGAAACCTATCGGTTTATTGATAAGCTGACTGACAAATTGAAACTGAACTTAAAAATATTTCGTGCAGAACAGAGTCCGGCCTGGCAGGAAGCACGCTATGGAAAACTGTGGGAACAAGGAATAGAAGGCATTGAGCACTATAACCAAATCAATAAAGTCGAACCGATGAACCGCGCATTGAAAATATTACGTGCACAAACCTGGTTTGCAGGTTTACGTCGCCAGCAATCGGAAAGTCGTGCTAATTTGCCGGTACTGGCGGTTCAGCGTGATGTATTTAAAATACTGCCGATTATTGATTGGGATAACCGCCGTATACATCAATACCTGACCCAACATGGTCTTGAATACCATCCACTGTGGGAAGAAGGTTATCTCTCTGTGGGGGATATCCATACAACACAAAAATGGGAACCGGGTATGAGCGAAGAACAAACCCGCTTTTTTGGCTTGAAGCGTGAATGTGGATTGCACGAAGGGTAAGGAAATATGACGAATATTTCTGATTTATCTTGGCTACGCTTCTTATTCAACAGAGCGTAGCTCGTTTAAATGATAATTGTATTGCAATTATTATGTGAATACATGAAGAAAGAATGCTAAATGATCTTGGGTGAAATAAAAAACAAATCATAAATAAAAATGATAAAATTGAGGCTGTGTTTTATCTGTAGCCTGGCAGAAGTATTTAAATAAATTGGTGAAACAGATGCAAGATATGATGATAAACGCCATTTTTATCATTCAGCTTATTAAAAATAAAAACTTTTTCCAAAGATCTTAGGATTTAAACAACCCTAAAATGTGATATATATCACAAAATAAACCCTCTCAGAAACGAGGGATGAACAATAAAAAAACAGTGATTTTCCCTGAATATTTCGCATGTTGTAATTTTATAACCCATTAAAAAACTTACCTTATACGATTCAGGAACTAATAATTACTTTTTGTCATTTCATAACCTCCTCACAGCTTCATATATTCATTTCTTAGATAATTATTACGAAATTAAACACTGAACACTGGATGGCATGTCATTGTGGATTATTTACCCTTATTTGTTGAACTGAAATCGCGTGCTGTTTTGCTGATAGGCGGCGGAGAAGTCGCTTCTCGTAAGGCGGGCTTGCTATTGCGTGCGGGGGCTGCGTTAACCATTGTTGCTCCTGAATTACATCCTGAATTGCAACAACGCCATCAAAAAGGGGAGCTTAAATGGTTACAGGGAGCTTTTCACACGGACTATCTTAATGGCGTATTTTTGGTGATTGCAGCAACTGATGACCACAGTTTAAACCAATATATTTTTGCAGAGGCTAATCGCCGCGCTATTTTGGTTAATGTAGTAGATGATCAGTCACTTTGCTCTGCTATTTTCCCTTCAATTATTGATCGCTCTCCAGTTATGGTAGCTATTTCATCTGCTGGAAAATCACCTGTATTAACACGATTATTGCGGGAAAAATTGGAATCCCTGTTGCCTTTTCATCTCGGCACGATGGCAGAAATTGCAGGGCGTTGGCGTAATCAGGTGAAACAGAGCCTGACTTCTCTGCGCCAGCGTCGTTATTTCTGGGAAAAAGCATTTAACGGACGTTTTGCCACACTAGTTGCTAATGGGCAGTTACAACAGGCAGAAGAGCAGTTAGATCAACAACTGCGCGATGAACAACTGAAACAAACCAGTAAGCGGGGAGAATTGGTGTTAGTCGGAGCAGGCCCCGGTGATCCGGGTTTGTTGACGTTAAAAGGGCTGCAAGTGATCCAGCAAGCAGATGTGGTGCTTTATGATCATCTGGTCAGCGCCGAAATACTCGAATTAGTTCGCCGTGATGCTGACAAAATCTGTGTAGGCAAAAGAGCAGGATGCCATTCAGTTGCACAGGAAGAAACCAATGCGTTGATTGTCAAACTGGCACATCAGGGGAAAAAAGTGGTTCGTCTGAAAGGAGGTGATCCCTTTATTTTTGGCCGTGGTGGAGAGGAATTACAGGTTGCCGTATCCGCAGGTATTCCTTTTCAGGTAGTGCCTGGTATTACTGCTGCTGTCGGCGCTTCTGCCTATGCGGGTATTCCCTTGACACACAGGGAACATTCCCAAAGCGTCACTTTTATTACCGGGCATTGCCGTGAAAATGGTAATGAGCTGGACTGGCTCGCATTGGCACGAGGCAATCAAACACTGGCGATTTATATGGGAGTTATAAAGTCAGCTCTGATCAGCCAGAAACTGATTTCACACGGGCGGGATGCCAATACACCAGTTGCCGTGATTGGCTGCGGAACTCGTTCCGAACAACAAGTACTAACCGGAATGCTTTCCGAACTGGAACGATTGGCACAGGATGCGCCATCACCAGCATTGCTGGTGGTAGGAGAGGTAGCTCAACTTCACCATCAGTTAGCATGGTTCACTCAACAGGCCGTAGATCAGAGAAAGTTATTAGATCCAGACCAATCTGTTGCTCCGGTAAATCGCCCCGTTGTTGTTGACTTAGAATAAGGAATTATCAATGGAAGAAAAAAGACTAACTCATTTGCAGCAACTTGAAGCCGAAAGTATCCATATTATCCGCGAAGTCGCTGCTGAATTTGCCAATCCGGTAATGCTTTATTCCATTGGTAAAGATTCTTCGGTGATGCTGCACCTCGCACGTAAGGCATTTTATCCGGGAAAACTGCCTTTTCCGTTGCTGCATGTCGATACAGGCTGGAAGTTCCGGGAAATGTATGAATTTCGCGATCAGGCAGCAGAAAAATATGGCTTTGAATTGCTGGTCTATCGTAACCCGCAAGGTGAAGAACTGGGAATTAATCCTTTTATTCATGGTAGTGCAAAACATACGGACATTATGAAAACGGAAGGATTGAAGCAGGCTCTGGACAAATATGGATTTGACGCCGCTTTTGGTGGTGCAAGGCGTGACGAAGAGAAATCCCGTGCCAAAGAGCGTATCTATTCTTTCCGTGATCGTTCCCATCGTTGGGATCCCAAAAATCAGCGCCCGGAACTTTGGCGTAACTATAATGGCCAGATTAATAAAGGTGAAAGTATCCGTGTATTCCCGTTATCTAACTGGACGGAGTTGGATATCTGGCAATATATCTATTTAGAACAGATAGATATTGTTCCTCTCTATTTTGCTAAACCTCGTCCGATTGTTCAGCGCGATGGCACATTGATTATGGTTGATGATGATCGTATCGATTTGAAATCAGGTGAAGTTATCAGTCAGCGCAAAGTTCGCTTCAGGACGTTGGGGTGTTGGCCTTTGACGGGTGCTGTGGAATCGGAAGCGGAAACATTGCCGGAAATTATCGAAGAAATGTTGATATCAACAACCAGTGAGCGGCAGGGTCGGCTTATTGACGGTGATCAATCTGGCTCAATGGAGCTGAAAAAACGCCAGGGTTATTTTTAAAGGCATAGCATTATTTTTTGAGGAGAGAAGAATATGCCGACACTTGCACATAATGAATCCATCGCCAATCAAATCAAACAGCAGGGTGGTGTTGAATCCTATTTGAAAGCACAGCAGGAAAAGGGATTATTGCGTTTTTTAACTTGTGGCAGTGTAGATGATGGTAAAAGTACCCTGATTGGTCGTCTGCTGCATGATACTCGCCAGATCTATGAAGATCAGCTTGCGACTTTGCAAAGTGACAGTAAACGGTTGGGGACACAGGGAGAGAAGTTAGATCTGGCGCTTTTAGTGGATGGCCTTGTGGCTGAACGGGAACAAGGGATTACCATAGATGTCGCATATCGTTATTTTTCCACTGAAAAACGCAAGTTTATTATCGCGGATACACCGGGGCATGAGCAATATACCCGTAATATGGCAACAGGGGCGTCAACCTGTGATCTTTCGATTTTACTGATAGATGCGCGAAAAGGAGTACAGGAACAGACTCGTCGCCATAGTTTTATCAGTACGCTGTTGGGTATTCGCCATCTGGTGGTAGCAGTGAATAAAATGGATCTGATGGAGTATAGACAAGAGATTTTCGCTCAGATCAAACAGGATTATTTACATTTCACTGAGCAATTGCCTGCCGATTTGCATATTTATTTTGTCCCCATATCTGCGTTGGAAGGGGACAATATTGTCAGCAGCAGTGAAAATATGCCGTGGTATACCGGAGAAACATTGCTGAATATTCTTGAATCGGTTGATGTACATAAAGATGTTACGAAGCAGTCACTGCGTTTTCCAGTGCAATATGTCAATCGCCCTGATCTGGATTTTCGCGGTTACAGCGGTACGTTGTCATCGGGAATTTTACGTCAGGGGCAGAAAATCAAAGTAATGCCATCAGGCAGAATTTCAACGGTTGAGCGGATCGTCACTTTCGACGGTGATTTACCTTTTGCTGTGCCGGGTGAAGCTATCACCATCGTACTGAAAGATGAAATAGATATCAGCCGGGGTGACCTTTTGGTTGCGGTTGAAGATCAAATAATTGTCGCTCATCATGCTTTGGTGGATGTTGTCTGGATGTCAGAAAAGCCGCTGATTCAGGGACAAAGTCTGGATATCAAGGTGGCTGGTAAAAAGAGTCGTGCCAAAATTGATAATGTGCAATATCAGGTAGATATCAATAACCTGACACAAAAAGTTGCGGTTGAGTTGCCGCTGAATGCCATTGGGCTGGTGGAATTTTCATTTGATGAGCCATTGCTTCTCGACAGTTACCAGCAAAATGCGGATACCGGCGGTATCATTCTGATTGACCGTTTGACTAATGTCACTGTTGGTGCTGGATTGGTACGTGAAGTTCAGACCGATGTTTATCAAGAGCCGAAAGAGTACAGTGAGTTTGAACTGGAATTCAATCGATTAGTACGCCACCATTTCCCGCATTGGGGAGCTCGTGATTTATTGGGGGGAAAATAAGTGGCTCAGGTCGAAAATACTGATACCTTTTCCGATAATAATATTGTCTGGCATTCACATGATGTAAGCAGAAAACAGCGGGAAGCCGTTAATGGGCATCCTGCTTTGGTTATTTGGTTTACCGGGTTATCAGGTTCAGGGAAATCTACGCTGGCGGGAATGTTGGAGCAGGTTTTATTCTCACAGGGGATCAAAACCTATTTGTTGGATGGTGATAATGTGCGTCACGGTTTGTGCCGTGATCTGGGGTTTTCTGAGGCTGATAGACAGGAGAATATTCGGCGTGTGGGAGAAGTTGCGAAATTAATGGTTGATGCCGGGCTGGTGGTATTGACGGCATTTATTTCTCCTGGCCGGGCTGAGCGACAAAAAATACGCCAATCAATGGAATCTGGTCAATTTATTGAAGTATTTGTAGATACACCTCTGGCGATTTGTGAATCCCGTGATCCGAAAGGTTTATATAAAAAAGCACGAGCCGGGGAAATTCCGAATTTCACCGGAATTAATGCGACTTATGAAGCACCAGAACAGCCTGATATCTATTTGGATGGTTCGCAAGGTATTGAATTATTAATGGAAAAACTGCTTCTTGCACTCAATGATCGCTATATTGTGACTATTTGATATCTCACTTAAATTTCCCATTCTCCAAACAGAGTAGATACACATTATTGCAGGCGAGGTGATGTGTTTCTACACTCATTTCAATTAATACTTTTCCATTATGTCTTGTGATCACATTTCAGAAGCCAGTTTGTGATAGTGGCGTCATTCTTTGAGTTATGGGATGATTAGCGGGTTTTTCTGGGGGCGGAAATGGGTAAACTAACGCTACTATTACTGTTTTTGCTTGGCTGGTTACAGTATTCGCTGTGGTTCGGCAAGAATGGTATCCACGATTATGTGCGAATAAAAGATGAGGTTGAAAAACAAGAGAAAGACAACCTTTTCCTTAAGTCACGTAATGATCAGTTATTTGCTGAAATTAAAGATCTGAAAAGCGGTCAACAAGCAATTGAAGAACGTGCCCGCAATGAATTAGGTATGATTAAACCGGGCGAAACTTTTTATCGCATGGTGCCCGATTCAGCGAAACAAAACTCGCAACAATCTGTGAGTCGCAATACTTTAGGGCAAAATACCTTAGGACAAAATACATTGGGGCAAAATGTCTTGGGACAGAATAGTGAACAATAACTCAAATAAAGTACCCATTCTTCATTATCCCGCAGATACTGTTATGATTGATTTAACTTTATGACTGAAATAGTTGCCTTGATCCCGGCGGCTGGTATTGGCAGCCGGATGAAATCAGAATGCCCGAAACAATATCTTAACGTTGCGGGAAAAACCATTATTGAGCACACGTTGTCTGTATTGCTTGAACATTCCCGTATACAGCAAATTGTTATTGTGCTGAATCCTGCTGACACGCAATTTAACCAATTGGTTATTGCTTCTGATCCACGTATCACAACCGTTATTGGTGGTGATGAGCGTGCTGCTTCTGTGCTGGCGGGACTGAATTATTTGTCAGAACTTTCACCGGAACGCTCAACTTGGGTTTTAGTCCATGATGCAGCTCGTCCTTGTTTACATCGGGATGACCTTGATAACTTACTGCAATTGGTCGATAAAAACGAGAGCTCTCCTGCTGTGTGTGACGGTTTGTTTTATGGTGGATCGTTTTATGGTGGCTCACTTTGTGGTGGATTACTGGCAGCTCCCGTCAGGGACACAATGAAACGTATGCTGGTTTCGCCGGTGGAAAAAATATCTGCGGTAAATCCATTACTTGTTGATCATACAGTTGATCGTAATGGCCTTTGGCACGCGTTAACTCCGCAATTATTTCCTTTACAGCTATTGCGTGATTGCTTGATTAAAGCGCTTTCAGAGCAAGCCTGCATTACGGATGAATCTTCAGCATTGGAATATTGCGGCCATCGTCCAGTCCTGATCAAAGGAAGAGCGGACAATATTAAAGTGACCGAACCTGAAGATCTGGCATTGGCTGAGTTTTATCTATCCCGAAAATCAAAGGAACATAGCGTATGAGAATTGGTCACGGTTTTGATGTACATAAATTTGGTGGAGAAGGGCCATTGATCATTGGCGGCGTCCGTATTCCTTATGAGCAGGGATTGATTGCACATTCAGATGGTGATGTCGCCTTACATGCTGCAACTGATGCTCTGTTGGGGGCTGCGGCTTTGGGAGATATCGGGAAATTGTTTCCAGATACTGATCCGGCCTTTAAAGGTGCAGATAGCCGTGAATTGTTGAAAGAAGCCTATCGGCGTATCCGTGAAAAAGGTTATCGGATTGGTAATCTTGATATCACAATTATCGCGCAAGCACCTAAAATGTTGCCCCATATTCCTCAGATGCGGGTTAATCTGGCAGAAGATCTTGAGTGCCATATGGATGACATTAACGTTAAAGCGACAACCACTGAAAAACTGGGATTTGTCGGACGTAAAGAAGGTATTGCCTGTGAAGCAGTGGCTTTGCTGGTGAAGGAATAAGCATGGTATTGCATGAATTACATTGGCTTTATGATCGCCCGGAAGCAACCGGAGTTGTTAAAGCAGCACCAGAAGATTTTATTGTTCGTGAAGATTTAGGTTTTTCTCCTGATGGAGAAGGCGAACATTTAATGGTACATATCCGTAAGACAGGATGTAACACTCAGTTTGTTGCCGATCATCTTGCTCGTTTTGCCAAAATATCAGCACGCTCTGTCAGCTATGCGGGTTTAAAAGATCGTAATGCAGTGACTGAACAGTGGTTCTGTTTGCATCTGCCGGGAAAACAAGATCCCGATTTAACTACATTCCAGCTTGAAGGGTGTGAAATACTGGGCACCGCTCGCCAGAAACGCAAACTACGCATTGGTGCATTGAAAGGTAATGATTTTACACTGATTTTAAGAGAAGTTTCTGATCGGCAATCAGTGGAAAAACGCTTGCAACTGGTAGCTCAGACAGGTGTTCCTAATTATTTTGGCGAACAGCGTTTTGGGCGTAATGGGCAGAATCTGGTTCAGGCACAGCGTTGGGCAGAAAATGAAATACAGGTTAAAGAACGCAATCGCCGTAGCTTTTACCTTTCTGCTTGCCGCAGTGCTATGTTTAATACCATTACTAGCATACGTATTGCACAGGGTGAGCATCAGCAGGTACAAAATGGTGACGCATTACAGTTAACAGGGCGTGGTAGTTGGTTTGTGGCTGACGAATCTGAACTGGCTGTGCTACAGCAGCGGGTTATCGATGGGGAGTTACAGATTACCGCTCCGTTGCCGGGAGACAAGGCATTGGGGACACAACATCAGGCTCTGGATTTTGAACAGCGATGCTTACAAGATTACGGTTCACTGTGGGCATTGGTTAAGCGTGAACGTGTAGAAAGCGCTCGCAGGGCGATGTTGGTGAAACCACTTAATTTGCGTTGGGAATGGCAGGATGACCAAACTGTCACTCTTCATTTTTCTTTGCCATCAGGTAGTTTTGCAACCAGTGTTGTCAGGGAATTGATTAATCAGGATAAAAATAACGCTGCTGATATTGCTGAGTAGTGATTTTTTATTTCTGATTCCCTTCACTTATTTCCAGTCATAGGGTTAGCGATATGACTGGAATTTTATTTCCTTTCCAGGTAGTGAATGTAAATACACTTTCTTCTATTTTTTCTACAGATTCTTTGTTCATTATATTGATGGATAATTTTTGTGGTAAGTATTTTCTTATTTAAACAGGCTGAATGTAAAGCGCTCTACAAAATGGGTTGCCTCATGCTAAGATCAAACGATTTTCTGATAATCCTGATCTTGTCCTGGGAAGTAAGTTACACCATGAAAATAGGACAATGGATAGGGAAAATCACAGTATCATTCTATGTTTTAATAAGTAAAATCAATGAGATATTTTAATGCTGCGGATATTGCTAAGTAATGATGATGGTGTCACTGCGCCGGGTATTCAAACTTTAGCGGCTAAATTACGGGAACAATATCATGTGCAGGTTATTGCACCTGATCGTAACCGTAGCGGTGCGTCGAATGCTTTAACGTTGGATCGTCCTTTGCGTATCAGCGTATTGAATAATGGTGATGTTGCAGTTAGGGAAGGAACACCGACAGACTGTGTTTACTTGGGGGTCAATAAGTTAGTTCGTCCTCGCCCGGATATTGTGGTTTCAGGGATCAACTGTGGTCCCAATTTAGGTGATGATGTAATTTATTCCGGTACAGTTGCTGCTGCAATGGAAGGGCGTCATTTAGGGTTACCCGCCCTTGCCGTATCACTTGATGGTGACAAACATTATGACACAGCAGCAGAAGTTACTGTACGTTTGTTGAATCTGTTACAAAAATTCCCATTGAGAGCCGGTAATATTCTGAACATCAATGTGCCTGATATACCTATTGAGCAAATCAAAGGGTTTAAGGTAACACGATGTGGTTGCCGAAGTGCGGCTGAAGAAGTTTATTCTCTGGAAGATCCCAAGGGCGATATGCTTTATTGGATAGGGCCTCCGGGAGAAAAGCATGATGCTGGCCCGGAAACAGATTTTGCTGCGGTAGAAGAAGGATTTGTCTCCATTACTCCTTTGCAGGTAGATTTGACAGCCTATAAAGCACAGGAATTGGTCGCTGATTGGTTGTTGAAAGTCGGGGAAATGGGAGAATGTTAAGTCGGTTAATGAAAAATTTGCTGACACAATTGCGCCAGCAGGGAATACAGAACGAACACCTGCTGGACGTGATATCCAGAGTGCCCAGGGAATGCTTTGTGGATGAAGCCTTGGCGCATAAGGCATATGAAAACACAGCATTGCCCATTGGATCTGGGCAGACTATATCTCAGCCGTATATTGTTGCTCGTATGACTGAGCTACTGAATTTGACCCCTGAATCTAATGTGTTGGAGATTGGAACGGGATCTGGCTATCAGACGGCTATACTTGCTCATTTAGCCAGGCATGTTTTCTCCGTAGAACGTATTAAGGGGTTACAGTGGCAGGCTAAGCGCAGGTTAAAACAGCTCGATTTGCATAATATCTCAACCCGCCATGGGGATGGCTGGAATGGTTGGCCGTCAAAGGGACCATTTCATGCCATTATCGTCACAGCAGCACCTCCAGAAATACCACAGGCACTATTACATCAGCTTGCAGATGGCGGCGTGATGGTATTGCCAGTTGGTGAGCGTTCTCAGTCGCTAAAAGTGGTACGTCGCTATGGGAACGATTTTCATAGTGAAGTCATCGAATCTGTTCGTTTCGTACCCCTGATCCAGGGCGAACTGGCATAATCTGCTGATTTAAATTTTTTTGCCGCTATTTTTAAATTAGTCATCATTTTTTGAGATAAAAAAAGTATTTTGCTTTAAATATTTTTGTACATCTAAATTTCTTTATAAATCATCATGCTTATCACTTATATTTGCCTTTATGGGGGAATAAGGTATGAAAGTAGGAAACTTAATGAAAAAAATACAGTGGATAATAACCTGCGTTATTATGGGAGTCATTCTGACAGGTTGTAGTAATACAACGAACCGTCCTGCACCAATAGTGAGTGTGGATAATCAGGAAAAAAACGGAATAATATCCTCCCGGAGTCCATCGGTTTCGAGACCTATGCCATCTTCTCCCCCTGTCATTTCTACAAATCGGCCAATAGAGCATCGTGCTTCAGATAATAGATATCCAGTGAATCATGCTGGCAATATGCCTGCTCAGCAAGAGGGGATCGTCTATGACCGCAATTATGAGAACATTCCTAAAGGCAGCTATAACGGCAATACTTACACAGTTAAACATGGAGACACTTTATTTTACATTGCGTGGATTACTGGTAAAGATTTTCGTGATATATCTCACATAAATGGTATTTCAGAACCTTATAGCTTAAATGTTGGTCAAGTCCTGAGAATTGGCAATGCAAACTCCAAAAATGGTGTATTAATAGCATCAAATAGTACTCAATCTGAAATTGAGCAGGTTGATTTTCAAAAAGGTAATGCGTATCCTGCAAATATTGATAGGCGGAATCCTGGAAAGATGTTGCCAAGAGTGACAGTTTCTGATAGTGACGATGCCGCCTCTAAAGCATCTCCAGAGACAGGTTTAAATGCGAGTAAGGCGATCAATAATTGGAAATGGCCTGCGGAAGGAAAGATTCTTGAAGGTTTCTCAGATTCTCGGGGTGGAAATAAAGGCATTGACATTGCGGGGAGTCGTGGCCAACCCGTTTTTGCGGCCGCTAATGGGAAAGTTGTTTACACCGGAAACGCATTACGCGGATATGGAAATCTAATAATAATAAAACATGATGATGACTACCTGAGTGCCTATGCTCACAATGACGCTATGTTGGTGCGAGATCAGCAAGAAGTACAGGCAGGGCAAAAAATAGCCACTATGGGTAGCACCGGAACCAGTTCAGTAAGATTGCATTTTGAGATTAGATACAGGGAAAAATCCGTAAACCCGCTGCGTTATCTTCCGCAGCGATAAACCGGGGCAGGAACCTGAACTCCTGTCCGCATTATCATGGGTAGGAGCAGCTGATGAGCCAAGGTACGCTTAAAGTTAATGAGTTGTATGAAGAGGCGGATTTAGACGAAAGTGGCATGGAAGCCGATGACTTTGATGAAGCGTTGCTGAAAGACGAGGATGATTTAACGAGTCTTGATGAAGATTTGGATTTGTTGCAAGGAGTAAACCAGCGAGTTCTTGATGCAACACAGCTTTATCTCGGAGAGATTGGTTTTTCTCCTTTGTTGACAGCAGAGGAAGAAGTTCTTTTCGCCAGACGCGCATTGCGGGGAGATATTGCTGCACGCCAGCGCATGATTGAAAGTAATTTGCGGTTGGTAGTTAAAATCTCCCGCAGATATAGCAACCGAGGGCTGGCACTTTTGGATTTGATTGAAGAAGGTAATCTTGGTCTTATTCGAGCAGTAGAAAAATTCGATCCTGAAAGAGGTTTTCGTTTTTCCACTTATGCAACTTGGTGGATCCGCCAGACAATTGAACGGGCTATTATGAATCAAACTCGTACGATTCGTTTGCCTATTCATATCGTTAAAGAGCTAAATGTTTATTTACGTACTGCCAGAGAGTTGGCTCATAAATTGGATCATGAGCCAAGTATTGAAGAAATAGCGGAAAAACTGGATAAACCAGTTGATGATGTAGGTCGTATGATGCGACTTAATGAACGTATTACTTCCGTTGATACGCCAATTAGTGGGGATTCAGATAAAGCATTATTGGATATTTTGTCTGATGAAAATGATTCAGGGCCAGAAACAACTATTCAGGATGATGATATGAAACAAAGTATTGTCAAATGGTTGTTTGAGTTGAATGCAAAACAACGTGAAGTTCTGGCTCGCCGTTTTGGTTTACTTGGATACGAAGCGGAAACATTGGAAGATGTCGGGCGAGAAATTGGGTTAACCAGGGAAAGAGTCCGTCAGATTCAGGTGGAAGGGTTGCGTCGTCTCAGAGATATTCTGCACACCCAGGGCTTGAACATTGAATCATTATTTCGTACTTAATTTTTATGCCTAATAGCATTCAAGATATGGCTGAAAAAGCTGTAACTTGAAAGATAAAGAGATAATTGAATAAAAAGGTGGACTTATTAGCTCACCTTTTTATTTATTATTTGGTTAATTTACTGGAACATCATAATTTCTGGCGAAATCACTACTTATATTAGTGTAACTATTTATAGGTATACCACTATGGAATTTGAAATCAGGATCTGGTGACTGAATAAGCTCAGCTTCAATTTGACCGAAATATTTCACTCTTTCAGTAATATCTTCTTTAGAAATAGATTGAGCCAGCGTTAAATAATCCTGATAATGGCGTGCTTCTGAACGCAGCAGAGAAATATAAAATTTACTCAACTCTTCATCCAGATGAGGAGCCAGTTTCGCGAAACGCTCACAAGAGCGAGCTTCAATATATGCCCCAATAATCAACTTATCTACCAACGTGTAAGGTTCATGGTTCGTGATATGCTGAAATAATGACTTGGCATAACGACTGGCGCTGATGCTGTCATAGTTGATTCCTCTGGCATCCATAATTTCCAGCACTTGATAAAAGTGGTGTAGTTCTTCTTTAATCAATAACACCATTTTATCAATCAGCGTTTGGCCATAGGGGGATTTTTCTCGTGCTGTAATTTGCTTGGTAACCTGACTTTTGTCTTTCAATGAATGAATATCGCCCATTTTTTTATAGGCGAAATCCTCATAGGGTTTAAACCATGCTAGCAAAGTGTCAGCACTTGCAGGATCTACAGCGTATTTGCGGATCAGGAACATTGCGCTTTGAGCTGCTTTTAATTCACACAGAAGGTGATCACGCAGTAAAACCGGAAGATTTTCCGGTTGTCGTGCTTTTTCTACCCATTGATCCGGTGTCTCACACTGTAAAAATTGATAAATTGGCTCTAACAGGTTGATATTAAGTTTCATTTGTAAACCCGTCATTTTTATACAATATCCTTGTTACACCATGTCTTTCAAACGATAAATCCAATCTAATGCTTGACGTGGTGTCAAGGAATCTGGATTCAGATTTTCCAACGCTTCAACCGCTGGAGAAGTTTCTTCTGTCAGTAGCGTCAATTGGGGGGTATCGACATAACCTACAGTTGCGTTATTGGAAAGCGATTCCAGTTCTTTCAATTTTTGGCGTGCTCGTTTGATAACATCGCGGGGGACACCTGCCAGTGAAGCAACAGCCAACCCGTAACTTTTGCTGGCAGCACCCTCTTGAACATTGTGCATAAAAGCAATGGTATCGCCATGTTCTACAGCATCCAGATGGATATTAACCACCCCTTCGAGCTTTTCAGGCAGTTTTGTTAATTCAAAATAGTGAGTAGCAAACAGCGTCATTGCTTTGATGCGATTAGCCAGATTTTCAGCGCAGGCCCAGGCGAGGGATAGACCATCGTAAGTTGATGTACCACGCCCGATCTCATCCATCAGAACCAGACTATGCTCTGTTGCGTTATGCAGGATATTGGCAGTTTCGGTCATTTCCACCATGAAGGTTGAACGCCCTGAAGCCAGATCATCGGAAGCCCCTACCCGTGTGAAAATACGGTCTACAGGCCCAATTACGGCTTTTTCAGCAGGAACAAAACTGCCGATATACGCCAATAACGTAATTAAGGCTGTCTGACGCATATAAGTACTTTTACCCCCCATATTCGGCCCTGTGATGATTAACAGACGACGTTGCGATGAAAGCGTTAATGGGTTTGCAATAAAAGGCTCACTGAGCACCTGCTCGACAACCGGATGACGACCGCCTGTGATTTGTATCCCCGCTTTATCAGTCAGGGTCGGGCAAGTATAGTTCAATGTTTCAGCGCGTTCAGACAGGTTTGCCAGAACATCTAATTCTGAAAGGGCTTCCGCACTGGTTTGCAATGCAGCCAGATGAGGGAGCAATAAATCGAACAGTTCTTCATACAGTGCTTTTTCGATAGCGAGCGCTTTACCTTTGGAAGTCAGAACCTTATCTTCATATTCTTTTAGTTCAGGAATAATGTAACGTTCTGCGTTTTTCAGGGTTTGGCGGCGTACATAATGAATCGGTACGAGATGGCTTTGTCCACGGCTGACCTGAATATAGTAACCATGCACGGCATTGAAGCCGACTTTCAAAGTATCAATACCAAGCTTTTCGCGTTCGCGGATTTCCAGTCTGTCAAGATAATCACTGGCCCCATCCGCCAATGCCCGCCATTCGTCTAACTCAGCATTATAGCCGGTTGCAATCACGCCACCATCACGTACCAGAACCGGAGGTGTTTCGACAATCGCTTTTTCCAACAGTGTTTGTAACTCATCGAAATGACCGATACGCTGTTGTAATACTTGGATATAAGGCGAATCAGAGGAGGCCATAATCTGGTGGATATCAGGTAATTGCTGGAATGCATGACGCATTCTTGCCAGATCACGGGGACGAGCGGAACGAAGAGCGAGGCGGGCAAGTACACGTTCTAAGTCACCAATCTGACGTAAAAACGGTTGTAGCTCAAAGCCGATTTCCTGGAGTGCAGAAATCGCCTGCTGGCGATTTTCCAGTATATTTTTGTTACGAATCGGAGTATGTAGCCAACGTTTCAACATGCGGCTGCCCATTGGCGTTACACACTGGTCCAACACCGAAGCCAACGTATTTTCAGTGCCTCCCGACAGATTTTGGGTCAATTCGAGATTACGGCGGGTTGCAGCATCCATAATGACGGTTTCTTGCTGACATTCCATCGTAATATTGCGGATATGGGGCAGAGCAGTGCGCTGCGTATCTTTGACATATTGCAGCAGACAACCCGCAGCCCGAAGCGCCAGCGTGGCTTTTTCCACACCAAAACCTATCAGGTCACGAGTACCAAATTGCAAGTTCAATTGCTGCCTTGCCGTATCCAGTTCAAATTCCCACATTGGGCGGCGACGCAGACCGTGGCAGCGTTCAATCAGCGCCATATGACTGAAAGTTTCAGGGTAAAGTAATTCTGCCGGGCGAGTACGTTGAAGCTCTGCTGAGATGGTATCCTCATCAGCTATTTCAGAAACACGGAAGCGGCCAGAAGTGATATCCAAAGTAGCATACCCGAATCCTTGGCTGTCATGCCAGATAGCCGCCAGAAGATTATCCTGACGTTCTTGCAGCAATGCTTCGTCAGTGACAGTACCCGGCGTTACGATACGTACAACTTTACGTTCTACAGGACCTTTACTGTTAGCAGGATCACCAACCTGCTCACATATTGCCGCAGATTCACCGAGTTGAACCAGTTTTGCCAGATAGTTTTCGATTGCATGATAAGGAACTCCTGCCATTGGAATTGGCTGGCCTGCGGATTGCCCACGTTTAGTCAGCGAAATATCCAGTAACTTTGCCGCCTTTTTGGCATCGTCATAGAACAACTCATAAAAGTCCCCCATGCGGTATAGCAGCAGAATGTCCGGGTGTTGCGCTTTCAGTCGCAGATACTGCTGCATCATTGGGGTATGGCTATCTATATCCTTTGCTGGAGATTCTTTCATATTGATTTGATTCAATTTTTTATTCCTGTTGACTCGGTTGGGCTATCGACACTCAGTCAACCCATCGAAATGACAAAACCTAAATATAATCAGCTAAGGATAGAACGTTAATGAACCTCATGCTGGGCGAAAACACTATCTTATCACTGATAATCTGTGTGATTCATCTGTGGATTCGATTGCTTACATAAAGAGCAAGAGTTGCAGGGTAGGATATCAGGATTGTAATCGGGAATGTATCAGATTTTCTGACTATGAAACAGGATTGCGAAGCCGCTCGATTTAAATCATTTTGCTATGTATACCGCTATGCTCCTACTGTTTTTGCAAATGTTAATTGAAATTAGTCTTGAGAGATTGATTGTAATGCCTATTCTTGTTCAAGATAGGCATAATGGGTTTTCTGTTGCGACTATATTCTATTCTGTACGTGAAGATTGATAAGAATGTGATAAGCGAATTAATGCCTTTTGTTCATGATCATCAAAATTACCAAGAATTAACCCAACAGTCGGGCCATCATCAATGGCACCTAATGAACTGCCACATTGGCTGCAAAATGCACGGCTGGAATAATCTGAAGATCGATACAGGGATGGAAAACCACCTTTACCAATCCATTGAATAGAATTTTTGGGAAACTCTACCCAACAGAGCATCAATGCCCCAGAGTGTTTTTGGCACATAGTACATGAACAGGTATGAGGATTGACTGGAATCCCTGTAGCAATAAATCTGATATTGCCGCATAAACAGCCACCACGATATTCTGATATGCTCATAGTTATCCCTTATATAACGTTTTAGCACAATATGTAATACTTCCATCTTCTTTGATAACAACTTCTCCATCTGATGTAATTTATTTCTGAGATAAAATAGCAAAAGCCAGTAATTAAGTTATATGACTAACTTATTTATTTAAACAGTGGCACATAACGATCCCGCGACCAGCGGTAATATAAAGCCAGCATATTGTTTATTTCTTCGGGAACACATTTTTCAGGAGAAAAAACATTATCTGGGGAAATTTCAGTATCACCATTAACCCATTCAAACATTTCCTGATACTCATCGTGAGTAGGATCTTTAAGAATATTAATCAGATCTACATAGCCGTAGACTCCGCCACAATCCTCTGGAGGACAGGCTTGTTCACCTTCGAGGCAGAAGATCGGCATAGGTAATTCTTCGGGAGAATAGTTACTGTTTTCTAATAAAACTTCATGCTCCCAGGCATCACCAAAGTCATAAAGATAAATGAATTTACTTCCTTTACGTTTGATAAGTGAATCAAGTTTGAATTTC
This sequence comes from Xenorhabdus sp. SGI246, assembly GCF_040838225.1. Taxonomy (NCBI): domain Bacteria; kingdom Pseudomonadati; phylum Pseudomonadota; class Gammaproteobacteria; order Enterobacterales; family Morganellaceae; genus Xenorhabdus; species Xenorhabdus sp. SGI246. The sequence continues at coordinate 170,350 of NZ_JBFPEZ010000016.1, read as the reverse complement.
CCTTCTTCCAGACCTTCTCCTGGCCCTTCCGGCATTTCAGTGAAGCGTTTAGAATCAAAAATAAACTCATGTAAATGGCTATCTTCCCATCCCATAACGATTTGAATTACATCATGTAATCTATCCAGTGAAATATTGGATGGAACAATGAAACGACGCCATATAGCAGGTTTTGTTTCCGTAAGTGTAATCTTTAACTGATAAAACTTTTCCATTTTTCGCCCTTAATTGCTTGGATAATTGATACTGATGGGGAAGTATATATATTGAATATTGGAAAACTACATTACAGTATGAAGTGTACATAATGAGAATGCGAACAAATTTTAATAAATAGCTTGAGTTATTCACTTATGCAAGGGCATTATTAAGAGTGTAATCCTACGTACTGAAAAATAAGAGAAAATAAATGGAAAATAGCAATAATATATTGATAAAAAATGCAGAAGAAATAAAAAGAATGGAGATCGCCGGGCGTTTGACCGGGCAAGTGCTTGAAGCTGTTCGGCCAATTATCACTCCGGGAATAACAACTTTGGAAATAGATGCATTTTGTCATGACTATATTGTTAATACTCTCGGAGCAATTCCCGGTAGCTTGGGGCAATATGGTTTTCCGCATACTGCCAATACATCGGTTAATCATGTTGTCTGTCATGGCTGGCCATCTGATAAGAGACTGAAAAATGGTGATATTGTCAATGTGGATGTGACGGTTAAAAAAGATGGGTACTACGGCGATAGTAGTGTCACATTTTGTGTCGGAGAAGTTGCTTCTCATGTCAAGCGCTTGGTAGATGTGACGCAGGAGTGTCTGTATAAAGCAATTAAGATTGTAAAGCCGGGGATCACACTGGGAGATATCGGGCAGGCAATACAGCAGCACGCTGAGGCGAATAATTATAGCGTTGTACGCGAATATTGTGGTCATGGGATAGGCAGTAATATGCATGAAGAGCCCCAGGTTTTGCACTATGGCAGAGCTGGTGAAGGGGTTGTATTGGAAGAAGGTATGACTTTCACAATTGAACCGATGATTAATCAGGGGAAAAAAGAGATCAAATTGCATAAGGATGGCTGGACAGTGACAACAAAAGATCGTCGATTTTCAGCCCAGTTTGAACATACTGTCTTGGTTACTCATAATGGTTTCAAAGTCTTGACTCTACGGGATGAAGAACGTGAAGTTTTTGAGCGTTGTAAATACCCTATGGATCTCAACATAATTAACCAATAAGTATCGATTTCTTATAATTATGTAAAATTATGGGGATTTTATGCCTTTATTTTATAAGAATAAAAATACTTTTTATTTTATTTCTTGCTGCTATCAATAAACGTATATATTTCATATTGCTCTCTCTGTTTTCCATCGTTGGAATATTGTACGCCTCATTTGGGCTAAGTACAGTTCTAAGGGATTGTCGCAAAAGATGTTGTCCATGCGCTTAGGACACTGAAGAACCACGGTGACTATCTGAATGTGATTGGTTTTCTAATCAACTATGCTGCTGTCAACATACTGTCATTTCATTCTCTGATGAGTATAGAGATTTTAATCGCTTGAAAGACGATGCCATTGATTAAGGTTTATGAACAGTGAGCTTACTCACAAAATTAGTCAGGTTTTAATTACTCTGAAACCACTTATAGAAGGATTATGACCGCTTAATGTGCTATTCCGCCGTTGACTCAGATCCTTTTAATATCGCAGAAGGAAGTTTCATATCATAGTGCAGTGTGGCGAGTAGTGTTTCTTTCTTCTGTGATCAGATAACTGGTTTCTTGAAGTGGAAGAAAAAAGAGTAACTTGCTGTTCGTCTTACCTTAAAAAGGGTGTTTTATGAACAATAATAAATTTTTAAAACATATTCCCTGGATAATATTGGGGATAATTGGGGCATGTTGCCTCGGAGTTGTTGCACTGCGTCGGGGAGAACATGTTAGTGCTTTATGGATAATCGTTGCTTCTGTAGCAGTTTATCTGGTTGCTTATCGGTATTACAGCCTTTATATCGCCACAAAGGTGATGAAGCTGGATGAAACGCGGGCAACACCTGCTGTTGTTAATAATGATGGACTGAATTATGTTCCTACCAACAAAAATGTTCTGTTTGGTCACCATTTTGCAGCTATTGCAGGGGCGGGGCCATTAGTCGGGCCGGTGTTGGCTGCGCAAGTCGGTTATCTGCCGGGAACATTGTGGTTGCTGGCCGGAGTTGTGCTTGCTGGTGCAGTACAGGATTTTATGGTGTTGTTTATCTCTTCTCGTCGTAATGGAGCATCATTAGGAGAGATTGTTAAAGAAGAAATGGGGCGGGTTCCGGGCACAATCGCTCTATTTGGTTGCTTCTTGATTATGATTATTATTCTGGCAGTTCTGGCACTAATTGTGGTGAAAGCATTGGCAGAAAGTCCGTGGGGAGTATTTACCGTTTGTTCCACCGTACCGATTGCACTTTTCATGGGGATCTACATGCGATATATCCGTCCGGGTCGCGTGGGAGAAGTTTCAGTTATTGGGATCTTGATGCTGATCGCTGCAATCTGGTTCGGTGGTGTTGTAGCGGCTGATCCTTACTGGGGGCCTGCTTTAACTTTTAAAGATACTACCATTACTTATGCGTTGATTGGGTATGCGTTTGTTTCTGCATTATTACCCGTTTGGCTGATCCTGGCGCCACGAGATTATCTGGCGACTTTCCTGAAAATTGGTGTGATTGTTGGTTTGGCGATTGGTATTGTGATCCTCAATCCTGATCTGAAAATGCCAGCCGTTACACCATTTATCGATGGTACAGGGCCTGTCTGGAAAGGGACATTATTCCCATTCTTGTTTATCACTATTGCTTGTGGTGCAGTCTCTGGTTTCCATGCTCTTATCTCTTCTGGTACAACACCTAAGTTGCTGGCGAACGAAAAAGATGCGCGTTTTATTGGCTATGGCGCGATGTTGATGGAATCGTTTGTTGCTATTATGGCACTGGTTGCGGCATCTATTATCGAACCAGGGCTTTATTTTGCCATGAATACGCCTCCGGCGGCGTTGGGCATTACTATGCCTGATTTGCACAATCTGGGAACGGCGGAAGCGCCAGTGATTATGACTGCGTTGAAAGATGTGACCACACAAGCCGCAGCAGCAGTCAGTTCCTGGGGTTTTGTTATTTCACCAGATCAAATTCTGCAAACAGCAAAAGACATTGGTGAACCTTCTGTCCTGAATCGTGCAGGAGGAGCGCCAACTCTGGCTGTGGGTATTGCTCATGTATTCCATCAGATCGTTCCGGTTGCAGATATGGGCTTCTGGTATCATTTTGGTATTCTGTTTGAAGCGCTATTCATTCTGACCGCGTTGGATGCAGGAACACGTTCTGGCCGCTTTATGTTGCAGGATTTATTAGGGAATTTTGTACCATTCCTGAAAAAAACAGATTCTCTAATTGCGGGGATAATCGGTACAGCGGGCTGTGTGGGTATGTGGGGCTATCTGTTGTATCAAGGCGTTGTTGATCCATTAGGTGGTGTCAAGAGCCTGTGGCCACTGTTTGGGATCTCGAACCAGATGCTGGCAGCCGTTGCACTGGTACTGGGTACTGTTGTGCTGATCAAAATGAAACGTACTAAGTACATTTGGGTCACTGTTGTGCCTGCGATCTGGTTGCTGATTTGTACTACCTGGGCGTTGGGACTGAAATTATTCAGTGACAACCCCAAACTGGAAGGTTTCTTCTTCCTGGCAAAAGAGTATAAACAGCGTATTGCGGAAGGTGGAGCAGAATTGACTGCGCAGCAGATCAGTAACATGAATCACATTGTTGTGAACAACTATACCAACGCGGGTTTAAGTATTTTGTTCCTTATCGTGGTCTATAGCATCATTATTTATGGTATTAAGACCGCAATAAAAGCGAACAAAAATCCGGAACGTACAGATAAAGAAACACCTTATGTTCCTGTTCCAGAAGGTGGGGTAAAAGTTTCTTCTACGCATTGATGTAATACTCAAACCGATAGCAGATACATAAAACTGCCCTGGTCATAGCTATCCCCACATAATCGCCTTTGTATTATGTGGGGCCTTTCTTTAAGGTATAAGGTTAAGGAATAACTTTTGAAAGAAATAGCTTTTGAGAACAGCGATTGGAGAACATTATGTTTGGTAATCTTGGGCGAGCCGGAAAATATTTAGGGCAAGCTGCTCGTATGCTGGTGGGAGTTCCTGACTATGACATTTATGTACAGCATATGAAGGATAATCATCCTGATCAGCCTTATATGACTTATGAAGAGTTTTTCCGTGAACGCCAGAATGCACGTTATGGCGGTGATGGTAAAGGTGGTATGCGCTGTTGCTAGTCTGCTAAATGGAAGTGCAATTTGACACAATGAAAAAAGCCAGCGAAATTGTTTTGCTGGCTTAAATCCTGTTCTTCGAATTACTGTGACCTACGATTTTAAGTTAAATGAATCTGTTTCTTAAATCGGTTGGATAATATTTTTCCTGTTTATTCTAAATGTATGGTTGTCGAATCCCGCTTTTCCAGTCAATGCCAGATCAGCACATGCTTTTCCAAATAATGGCGCAAATTTAAATGTCCAACCACCTAATGATAAGACAATATTTTGGTATTGATCATATTGCTTAGGTATAAAATCTAATACTGCTGTATTATCAGGAAGATCTGCATGTAATGCTCTTGCCATATCAATAGGTGTAGTATCAACCCCTCTCATATAATTGATGACAAAATCTCTGGTTATATTAATATCTAACTCCTTCGGCGCAAAAATTCTGTCATCCACATCATAAAATTTATGTGAAGCCCAATCTACGGCAAGACGGATAAAACCTTTTCGTGCAAATTCATAACTGGGAAAACCATAGAAAAGATTACTGTAACCGTTTTTAGGATTCTCAAACTGGAAGAACATTGGATAGTTTCTTTCTGGAATTTCTCCTGTTAATTTATAGTATGAGAAACACATATCCCAAATCATATAATTTATTTTTATTCCCAATGATTGAGGTAATAGTTTATTAGTAAAAGCATTAGAAGTAATGACTATTTTATCGGCTTTATAGTTATCATTAGCTGTCATAATAGTGACACCATCATGACGGCTGGAAATCTTATTCACTTCAGTATATTCAAGGACGGTAACATTATCTGATTCTTTTAAATACTGCCCCAGTTTCCTTATAATATGTTTGACATCTATAGTAGCATTATCTGGGCTATACAACCCCATGTAATCTTCCGGTAGATTTTTGAATGGATATTTTGTTTCTAATTCTTTTTTTGTTAAAATTTCATACTGCTTATTGAGTTTCTTTAAAACCTTTATTGGCCCGAACAGAGTTCCCTGTGGTGTATCACCTGTTGCTATACCAAAGTTGAGTAATCCGTTCATATATATGAACTTAGAATTTAGCTCTTCTTCTAACTCATGATAAAGTTTCCCTGCACTAAAGGATAATGTGGCATGTTCAAGATCATCATAAACCGTTCTCCACATTCTGACATGCCCGGCAGAGCTTGAATCTTGTGTACCTAACGTATTTCTCTCTATGAGTAAAACATTTTTCTTGGCCTTAGCTGCATAATAAGCTGTACATAGCCCAATAATTCCTCCTCCTACAACACAAATGTCATATTTTTTATTATTAATGTATCCGCTTTTATTTACTGTAGCTTCTTGTTCATCTTTGCCTAAAGCAGAAACATTTATTGCTGCTGTTAATAGTGCTGCTGATTTCGTAAAATCATATCGATTCATCCATATTCTCCAATTTTAATCATTGTTAAATTTTTACGCTTACCAATCATAAAACCAGACACAGACTGCACGCTAAAAACAAACACTACTATCCATAATGCGATTTTCTATGTATAAGTACATCATTAATTATAAATGATGACGGACTATTTTTATTGATAGGAATATCTATTCCACTTGAAAATATATTGAGTCAATAGAGTAATTATCTTCCTAAATAATATTCTTTATCTAACCATTCTGGCCAATCCAGATAAAAATTTTCTTGTAGTAACCGCTCTGCTACACAAAATGCGCCTTCAGTCCAACCCTGATCCCCTGAGTATGCTTCTCCTATAATATGTACAGATTCATTTTTTATTGGGTGCCTCATAAAAGGCATGACTTCTTCCACTGATACGCCGACTTGCCAGGCATGATATCCGCCTCCGTATGGATCTTGAGACCAATCTTTGATCCTCGCGATATAAGGTAGTGGAATATCTATACCATGTATTTCCTTAACCTGAAGAATTGCTTCTTCAACTAGGTACTTAGAAACGGGATCACCGGGCAGGGGAAATGCTTTAATTTTCTCTTCTGAAACTATAGCGGTTTCACGAGGTTCATAGATATTACCTTTTATTCGCATTAGTGCTTTCCAGAATGTGACTGTCCTCATATCGTTATAGCTGGATAAAAATAATGAATGAGAATTTTTTTTATCCGTACCAAAATAGTAACATTGTCGGATAGGTAAATCAGTGATTGATGCTCCTGATTTAGTTTTAAACTTTTTAGTCCACCAAGGATATTCGAATGCCATTAATAGTTTTAGTGACGGTTCGGAAATAACCGAGTCAATATTTTTATGTAATTCTTTGGATAATTGTTTATCAAAGAAGAAGTTTTGTTGATCTAAGAGATTAAGAGAGCGCTTTGGCATTGCCAGGATAATAGTATCAGCGTTTACTGTCCAATAAGTTTGACTATTTTCATTCCTAAATTTTAATGAATAACGGCGACTCCCTTTATTATTATGTTCAAAAGTGATTAAGGTATTCTTTAGCCAAAGTTTAGCGCCATTTTGATTTGTATAAGCTTTTGCTAAAGCATAAGCTAATTGATCATATCCATTTTTAATGGTTCGATATTTTGTATCAGCTTGTGTGAAGTCTCCAACCATGTAAGACATGGATTCAGCAGCATTCCAATTAATCGTATTTGAATAATATCCTCCGGCATCAGATAAAAAATTGTAGCCTTCTTGTCCGATCTGATCTTTAATTAAATTCCAAAATCCAATGTCTTTGACTTTCATTCCGTGATACGGACTTCCTTTTTTGAGATAAGTTATATTCTTTTTAATAATATCCCATTGGCGCAGGCTTATTTTAAATTTATAGTCATATTTATTTGTTTTTTCAATAAGATCAGCATAATTTTCTCTGAACCAGGGATCTGCAACTAAGACATCATATATAACTTTATTAAATAATTGAGAGGAACTATAACCTTTATTATTATCGTCCAGGAAGTAACGAGTTTTTAAAATCTTATCTTTATTTTGCATTTTAGACCATGCATCAGCCCTGAAACGTTGTCCTCGTAAATAGACAAAATTATTTGGTGCATCACTCTTTGGAAATGGTTCATAATTTAATTTAAAAACATCTTCAATTAGGGATGCTGTAATTTTTTGTGAAGTGAGGTAGCGCATACCACCTAATTCACTGATGATATCCATACCGGGTAAGTTAACCGAGAGTAACCTTCCTCCCACAAGATTATTTAAATCAAATATATGAGCAGTGGATGGGGTATGGGTATTGGCTGAATATTGGCCGCTTAACAGGCGATATCCAGCATATAAGCCAGATACACCAGCACCAATAATTGCTATATCAATTGATAATCCTTCTTGAGTATCAACACTATGAGGAATCTCATCCATTTCAATTCTTTTGTCTTTTTTCATAGGATATTCTCTCTTAATTAAGATAAATAGTATTCCCCCGGAATCATTTTTTAATACCAATCTGTGAGATTTAATAGCTTTTTTAGATGTTTTTATTAATGGAGAATAATTTATATAATGTATCTTAGATTACCTCCTGCGATGAATGAGAACATAAAAAAACTGCAAATTTAAAGGTGATGGATATAATTATTCTATGCCCGTGGACATAATATACTTTTTATAAATGCTAAAGTAACTGGATTAATCCGATTATTTAAATTGTATGTGATTGTTGCTTTATTTAATTGTGGTTAGGTTTATTCGCTTAGACAATAATATTTTGATTTTTTTATAAAAAGTAAATCAGAATAATAAAGTTACATACTACAAATTTTAAGATACAGACAACAAAGCTGTAAGTTTAAAGATGAGAGGTATATCATGGAATAGTTTTTACTATGTAGCACATCAGCCAATAAATAATCATGAAAGAGATATTATCGGTGAAAGCTATCGACATTGTTGCCAAATTCTTCTTAAAGTATACTCATCTAAGATGATCCAATGTTTTTTTCTCTGAAAAACTTTGAAAATAATTCAGAAAATTAGTTTTTTTAATGATTTCAGATGAATAGGAAAAAATTATTATAATGAAGCAGGAAACGAAAATGAAGCCTATATCCGTCACGATCCTAACGGGTTTTTTGGGATCAGGTAAAACAACATTATTGCAACATATTCTTAATGCTGGACATGGCTATAAAATTGCTGTGATTGAAAATGAGTTTGGTGAAGTACCTATTGATCATGAATTGATTGGAGATAGGGCAACTCAGATTAAGACATTAAGCAATGGTTGTATTTGTTGCAGCCGCTCAAATGAACTGGAAGATGCGTTACTGGATTTATTGGACGGTCTTGATAAAGATAAGTTCATTTTTGATAGGCTGATTATCGAATGTACAGGGATGGCTGATCCTGGCCCAATTATTCAAACATTTTTTTCCCACGAAATTTTGTGCCAGCGTTTTTTACTGGATGGTATTATTACATTAGTGGATGCAGTACATGCTGAACAACAACTGGATCGTTTTTCTCTTGCTCAGGCACAGGTTGGATATGCCGATAAAATTTTATTAACGAAAACGGATGTTGCTTCAGAAAATGATGCACTGACTGAACGGTTACAGAGAATTAATGCCGGAGCGCCAATTCATAAAGTGGTACATGGCGAGGTTGACTTGAGTTTATTATTTGAGCTGGAAGGTTTCATGTTGAATGATAAATTGACTGTTTCAGTACCGATTTTTCGCTTTGTGCCTGGGAAACAAAACAGTATCCAATCTGTCGTTGTCAATCTGAATCATCCTATTGAATTTAATGAAATTTCAAATCTGATGGAAGAGTTGTTACTGAGTTTTGCTGACAGTTTACTGCGTTATAAAGGTATCCTTGCCATTCAAGGAGAGTCGCGTAGGTTGTTGTTTCAGGGCGTCCAACGTCTATATAGTGCAGATTGGGATCGCGAATGGCACGGCGATGAACAGCGGCATAGTGTATTGGTTTTTATTGGAATAGATCTACCAGAACAGAAAATCAGAGAAAAATTTGCACAATTATAATTGATACCTGTCTTAAATTTAACTGGATAGCCAAATTGAGATATGGGCTTTTCATTTAACTTAAAAAATGAAGGGAATCTCCCTTCATTTTTTAAGTTACCTCTTTGTTGGCTTACCGCTCTCACCCCAGTGATATGCTCAGCGGTGTGCACTGAAAGTGCCATCTCAATTTGATTTGAACTCCATTGGGTGTTGGCATAGATTTGCTGATCATATTTAAATACAAATATATATTATAAATATAAATCCTGAAATTTAAGTTTTTATAAAAGAAATAAAGTAGTAATTTAACAAACATAAAACAAAAAATATAAATAGAATTTATCATACGTTAAAAATCATATTTACGTTACAACAAAGTTATCTATTCTGTTTACTTGCAATCTCCACAAAAGGAGCAGTGGAGATTGTTGCAATAACAGGTTATGTTAGTGAAAATAAGAAAAATAAATAAAAATTTACTTAGAGTGTGTCTCCCAAATTTTGGAAAAGCGTTTTACATTACTGGCTGTGTAAATCACAGTGTGTGAAATGTTGCGATGCCCCAGATAATCTTGAATTAAACGAGTATCGCGACCGAGATCCGCAAGTGCATAGCCGCAGGCGTGCCTTAACATATGGGGATGTGGAGAAACGCTGACTGCGGCCTTTTTTCCATAACGTTTCAGTAGCCCATAAACTTGTTGTCGTGAAACAGCCCCCGATTTTTGGGAAAGAAATACCCAGGGTGAATCAGCTTCCCGCCATTTTTGACGTATATCCAGCCATCTTTTAAGCGCTTCAATTTCTTCTGGGATCAAAGGATGTGTTGTTGATAGACCACCTTTTAAACGTCTTATATGAATAATTGCTGAATTTAAATCGAGATCAGATAAACATAAATTACACAGCTCACTGACTCTAAACCCATGAATAAAACACATCAATAGCATGCAATAATCTCGTTCAGCATGACGTCCTTGTCTTGTTTCTGCCAAAATTGCATCTATTTCATATCGGGTTAAAAATTTGCGTTGCTTCATGAAATTATCATTCCTATTACATCAGATAGATTAGCTGTAAATAACAGGGCTATTTAAACTAATCGAATACAACAAGCTATCAGAGCTTTTGAACATAATTGGATAAATACCAGGTTAATATAATTAGAAAACAGGAAATGAAAAAATTTGCTGCTTCTGCTCATGATTGTTTTAATGAAAATATTTATTTAAATAGTGTAAATATTTGTTGTGTAACCCTCGTGAATAGAATGGGCTAATCATAGAAAGAATTCCACAAGGAATACTGATTGATTAAATTTTACTACTAAACTTCTGGCTGAATTTTATTTTTAGTTTTTTATTCTTATATTGTCCTTTTATGGTGTAATGATTTCGTCTTTTTACTGCATTTACTGGAAAAAGTAAATGATTTATCTAATTAGAGTGAAATGTATACTTTTTTGTATGCAAAATATCTACTTAAAGAGCTGTGTTCATTATTATTTAGATATAAATTTTGAATTTTTTGTATATGCAGGATTTTATTTTGAATATTGAAGTGATTTGAAATTAGTAGACTTCTTTGATGTAAATAATGGAGATGTGATAGTATTTAAAATAACCGAATTAACATGAATAAGTAAATTGTAAATTTATGTTATCATTTAAAATGATACTATTTTCTTGCTAATTAAATACAATACTTTACCATTTTTATTTGAGCTGTAATGATTTATTAAATAAATATTAATTATGATTAATTAAAAAATATTTCATCATTCCGATAATTATTGGTTGCACTATGTGCTTATTGGAGGTGCTTTGAGAACATACAGACCTTCCACAATAGAAAGGTCTGTAGCGTAAGTAAATCTTAATGATAAGCCGTCTTGTGGTTGTTTTTTATCTCATCAGGAAAAGGCTAGAAAAGGAGAGATACATAGCAAAAACCCTGTGAAGATGATCAAGATTAGTGATACTCCTTTGTGATGATAAAGGTTGGGAACCTTGTAAACCAGATAAGCAGGAATAAGACAGCCGACAATACCAAATATCGGACTACAGATAGATGTGAAACTTAAAACCGGTGCATTCAGAATAATTGCTCCCCATGCTAATAAAATAGCGAATACAATGATGCCTTTTTGTACCCACTTTTCATTGATTTTTGCTGTTGGTATTAAGCGGCCAAGAATATTCATGGCTATTCCTTGACTGGCCTCCCGAAAACCGAGGTAGACACCAAAGAAAGCAGTCATGACAGCGAAGACATTGAGCATAACACTGACTAAAATGACCCAACCACCGGGGAAAAATTGTGCGGCAATTGCTAGCGCCGAAATATTCTGTTCATAAGCTTTGGCCGCTTCGTCATGTCCCATTGCCAGCGTGAAAGAAACCGCATAGAAAAATACTGTACAGAACAGAATACCAAAAGCGATATTCATAGCCCGCAGTGCTTTATATCGGGCAACTTCACGATTTTTTTCATGATTGCGATAAGAAATGACCATCGGGCTTAGTGTCTGGATAAACAGGATGGATGTGAGTGTGAAAGGGAGAGTGATAATGGCTTTTTTTATCAGCATAGAGAAAGGAGGTAATGCGCCGATATTGTACAGATGCCACATGCCGATCATGGAAAACCCTAATGCAGCAACAACAAATAGTTTTATCAGCACCATCAGACTGGACAGTTTAAATAATAATCGTTCACTGCGGGATGAGATCATCACTAAAATACAGATTAAGGCTAAGCCATAAAAAGGGTTTTCGGATAACAATTCGTCAGTAATACCAAAGGTTTGCAGATATGAGGCGCTATCGTTGGTAATCGCAGTGGAGTAAACAAACATCCAGATCACCAACATAATAAAGTAGAGCACACCTAAAAAAACGCCCCAATTTTTACCGAGATAGCCGCTGATTACACTAGGGTAATCCTTACATTCAGGTGATTCAGCAAGTGTATTGATGAATAAGCGTTGAAAAAGATACATGGCAGGATAGCCAATAACCGAAGAGAGCAGGAAGACCCATAATCCCATTAAACCGACTTGTACCGGAAGGAAAACAATACCAGCACCGATTGCCATACCGATACTTATGATGACCCATCCCATGTCTATGCCATCAAATTTTATGGCTTGTTTCCATTCTGCTTCCGTCATATTAGCTCGTTGAGCAGCCAAAGAAACGTGGGACATGACATCATTACTTTTTGTTGCTGTTTTCATAATAGCTCTCGCTTACATCTTTGGTGCTGTAATAGGTGTTGAATAAGCACAGAGAAAAACGTATCACATAAATACCAAAGAACGTTTTTTCAGAAAATTTGTTCAAAAAATGAGTTATCGTGTGTTGATATTAAAGAATTTTATGAGAAAAATTTTTCCTAAAGACTCCGTTTAATATGACTTTTTAGAGAATCATTTTTATATAAAGTAAAAATTGAGATTTGTTATTCTCTCTTTATGCCAAGGCGTTGTGATTGTTTGTAATATGGAAACAATTGGAGAGAAAAGCGATGTAATTCACTACACTCATACTTACTCAAAACACCCTGTCAGTATTAAATCCTTTTTATTGTCTACATTATGATGTAATTTAGAATATTAATCTAGTTTTTTCTTGTGATTATTGTCAGGAATGGATAAAAAGCAATCCGTCTTAATGGCCATCTGGATGGTCATATAGTGTATTTATTCATCTGTATATTTTTTTGAGCTTAATTAATTTATAACTATAAAATAAGATGTATTATTACTGTCTCAATTCCTTTTGATATATAAAGCTCTTGAGAAGGGTTTGGCAGAACAGGATAAATTTTATATAGGCCGGAAGTAGTGATATGATGTTTCTATATTGTCATTTAAATTATAACCTCTCTTATTATTTTAATTTACAGATTGACAGCTTAATAAAATATTTAAAGTAAGATGGTATTGTTATTATTCTTGTCTTTTCTATTGATTAGATTTTAATATCGAAATTTGCATGATTTAATAATATTAAAATATCTATTATTCTAATCCTAAATAAGGGGTTGAATTACTTTTTATACCTTAACAGACAGAATGTAGTTGCAATTAAATGGATTGTTGGAAGTATAGATAATGGGTGTTTAACTATAGTAACAGAACACGGCTGATAGGGTTGTGTTGTATTTACATAGACTTTCCCTATAATAAAACTTATTATATTTTACTGTTCTATCTTAGTTGTATCCGCCTGTATCTGTATATACCCAATTGCAATCGACTTTAAACAGAACCCAACGGGTAGTGTGAGAGGGATAATTTGTCTGACAGGCTTCTATACCCTATGGATTTCAAGATACATCCAATCAAGTTGTGACTTGAAAGACGACGGGATAACCAAAAACTCTCAGGAAGACATAATAATGAAAAATAAACTCACCTTAGCTTCACTTTGTTTCGCTTCACTCATGTTGAGTGGATGTGCGACGGAGTCGTCATCGACTCTTCAGGTGCAAAAAGTTTCTTCATATAACACCACTTACAAAGGAATTCGTAGCCCTATCGCGGTAGGTAAATTTGAAAATCGTTCAAGCTACCAAAATGGCATTTTCTCTGATGGTATCGATCGTTTGGGTAACCAATCGAAAACTATTCTGGTGACTCACTTACAGCAAACTGGTCGTTTTAATGTGTTGGAGCGAACTAACATGGCTGAATTGAAAACAGAGGCCGGGTTACAAGGCAAAACGCAGAAGCTGAAGGGGGCTAATTATGTGATCACTGGTGCAGTCACTGAATTCGGTCGCAAGGAAGTCGGTGACCATCAGTTATGGGGTATTTTGGGGCGTGGCAAGTCACAGATTGCTTATGCAAAAGTGATGTTGAATGTTGTGAATGTTGAAACGTCTGAAGTTGTTTTCTCTTCAGCAGGAGCCGGGGAATATAAATTATCCAGCCGCGAAATTATTGGTTTCGGTGGTGCATCCGGTTATGACTCTACTCTGAATGGCAAGGTGCTGGATTTGGCTATTCGTGAAGCTGTCAATGACCTTGTGTCTGGTATTGAAAGTGGTGCATGGAAGCCAATGAACTAATATTTTAATAACTAATAATACATAGGGAAGACTTTTTAATGTTTTTGATAAAAAAGATGGGGATGCTGTCGGGCATATTATTATTGGTCGGGTGTATGCATGTACCTAAAACCATCTATGAATGGGGTGATTACCAGCCAACAGTTTACCAATATTATCAACAGGATAAGACTGGGCCACAAGAACAGATCCAGGCATTGCAAAAAGTCATTGAACAAGCCAGAGCCAAAGATAAACCCGTTCCTCCTGGGCTGCACGCTCAAATGGGGTTGCTCTATAGTAAAATAGGTAATATTGAGGAAGCCTTTCAGCAGTTTGAAATAGAAAAGAAATTATTTCCTGAATCTGCACAGTATATGGATTTTCTGCTGAATAAAAATAAGGGAGTGAAATGATGAACCGTCTTTGGGGGGCAATCAGCGCTTTATTATTGCTGATACTGACAGGATGTGCCAGGCAGGCACCTTACGATTATAGTGCGTTGAAGGAAAGTGATCCTAAATCGATACTGGTTCTGCCTGCTGTGAATAAGTCCGTGGATGTCAAGGCGGCTGGCAGTGTGGTTTCTCAGGTCACTTATCCGTTAGCGGAATCAGGATATTATGTTTTCCCTGTCGCAGTTGTCGAAGAGACATTCCGGCAGAATGGTGCAGCAGATGCGCAGGATATTCATAATATCGGCTATAAAAAACTACATGATATTTTTGGTGCGGATGCAGCGCTTTATCTGGATGTCACAGAATATGGTACACAATATCAGATCATTAGCAGTAATACCCGCGTGACAGCAAAAGCGCGTCTGGTTGACTTGCGGACTGGTAAACAAGTGTGGAGTGGTATAGCGACAGCTTCTACCGCAGAAAATCGTAACAATGGCGGTGGTGGAATTATTGGTATGTTAGTGTCTGCGGCTATTGAGCAAATTGCAAACACCGTCATGGATAAAGGCCACGATATTGCAGGCATTACCAGTAATCGTTTGTTGAGTGCGGGAGGATATCATTATGGGCACCTGTTATATGGGCCGCGTTCAGAACATTATCGGAAAGAAAAACTAGAATAATTTTAAAAATGCCGCAGACAATAACTGCGGCATTTTTTACTGTCATTTTTATAACTAATTTTTACAATTATGTTTTGCAGTTAAACACGATTAAATATCTAATCGTTTGGTTTGCCATTTCTTAGATTTCCAGCGCCAGGCGTTTACCAGTCCTCGTATCCATTCATCGCAGAAAAAACCAATCCAAATCCCCAGGATCCCCATCCCCATGGTAATTCCCAGAAAATAGCCAACAGGGATAGAAATCCCCCACATGAAGAGCAGAGCAGTACAAAGCGGGAATCTGGCATCACCGGAAGCACGCAGAGCATTGACCATGACGATATTAAAAGTACGCCCCGGCTCCAGGAAGACAGACAGCAGGAATAAAGGCAGCAGAAGCTCAATGATCTTTTGATCTTCTGTCATCAGGCCAAGGAGCGGTTCCCGGAAAATCCAGAAAAATAATACGACGCCAATTGTGACAACAACGCCGATTTTCAGACTCTTTATCCCACGGATATAAGCATCTTCAAAACGTTTTGCCCCGACAAGGTGGCCGACCATAATTTCATTACCGATACTGGTGGCGATACCAAACAGCATGATGAACAGAGATAATTGAAAATACAGCGTTTGTGCAGCCAGAGAAGTTTCACCCATCAAGCCGATAAAAGCCTGTGCGGTCATATATTGTAATATCCACACCAGGTTTTCACCGGCAGCCGGTAAACCGATATGCAGGATTTTGCCAAGCATATTCTTTGACCAGCATATCAGCAACTTCGGGATCAGTTTGATTCTTAAACCATAAAATAACAATCCGCAGAGAAGAATAACAGCAACCGTACGACCAAATACTGTAGACCATGCCACACCTTCCAGCCCATATTTAGGTAGGCCAAAGAACCCGTACAGGACAATCATATTACCGATAATTGTCAACAGATTGGCAATCAGGGTGACATACATGGCAGATTTTGATTTACCATAAACTCGCAGACAAGCCGCCAGAATAATTGAAATTGCTTCCGGTATCAGGCAGATACCTAAAACGTGCAGATAAGCAAACCCGTCCTCCATCAGATTTTCTGGCAGATTCATGATGTGCAGGATTTTATAGCCGAAGAAAATCGTCACCAATGCACAACTAAAACCCAACATAAAATTAAAAGCGATGGAAATATGGATCGCCTGACTGGCTTTATCTCTTTTTCCTGAGCCTAGATATTGTGCGATTACAACGCTGCAACCAACACTAATAAAATTAAAGATCGTAATGAATAGATCAAAAACATGATTACCCACCCCCATAGCAGCTAAATAAGCCGAAGAAATATGGCTGACCATATATGTATTGATTAGCAATGTCGCCATATGAAGAAAAATATCGATGAAAATCGGCCAGCTCAGTGAAAAAAGCGAACGATCTGCAACATCAGATTGATGCATTATAAAACCTATTAATTGAATTGAATGGTCTTTTGTGGTGTGACATACCCAGAGAGTATTTATAATTTTACTTGGTTTACTGGTTGATTGGTAGACAAAATGCGTTATTCACCGCCAGAGCGAAGCAAAAACTTTTATTATCAATATTCACTGATTTCCTGTTTTTCCTTAAGGCTGCCAATAGAGGGATTGGCAACAAAATTCATGATTATGACTTGATTCTCATCCCCGATTCACCGGATAATCCTTTGCCTCAAATTATCTCACCATTTTTTTAACTCAAAAGCCAAACGATTGCGTGTATGAATGGCTGAACTAATAAGTGCAGCGTTTTTCAGATTATCAAATAACGTAATCGTTTTCGTCGGGTAAGAAGGGAGAAGAAATGGTGAGGAAAATCGGATAGATGTTCAACATACTGGCAGGGGATAAACATGTCTGGCACGCAGGCACCAACTCAATGCAAACTTGATAAGTATTTTAAGATAACTGAACGCGGAAGCTCGGTACGTCAGGAAACTCTCGCTGGGTTAACAACATTTTTGGCGATGGTTTATTCCGTTATTGTTGTACCAGGTATGCTTGGGCAGGCCGGATTTCCTCATACCGCAGTATTTATTGCTGTATGTTTGGTTACAGGGATTGGCTCATTATTGATGGGATTATGGGTTAATTTACCGATGGCAATTGGCTGTGCAATCTCACTGACGACTTTTACTGCTTTTAGTCTGGTATTAGGACAGCAGGTCAGTATTCCTGTCGCATTGGGTGCTGTTTTCCTCATGGGATGCCTGTTCACAGTTATTTCCGTTACTGGCATTCGTGCCTGGATATTACGCAATATGCCAATGGGGATAGCGCATGGCACAGGTATCGGCATCGGATTATTTTTGCTACTTATTGCAGCAAATGGCGTTGGACTGGTGATTAAAAATCCCCTGCCGGGGTTGCCGGTTGCTTTTGGATCGTTGACAGCCTTCCCTGTAATAATGACTTTGTTAGGGTTAGCGGGGATTATTGGACTGGAAAGGAAAAAAGTCCCCGGTGGCATTTTGCTGGTTATTATCGCTATTTCAATTATTGGATTGATTTTTGATCCCGCAGTGAAATATCAAGGATTTTTTAAATTACCAACGTTGGGGGAAGACGGGCTTTCTTTGATGTTTAGCATGGATATTATGGGGGCTTTACAGCCTGTTGTATTACCCAGTGTTCTTGCGCTGGTGATGACAGCGATATTTGATGCTACAGGTACTATCAGAGCTGTAGCAGGGCAGGCCAATCTGCTGGATAAAAGGGGGCAGATTATTAATGGTGGTAAGGCGTTAACGGCTGATTCTGTCAGTAGTATTTTCGCCGGAGCAATTGGTTCTTCTCCTGCTGCCGTTTATATTGAATCTGCCGCCGGAACCGCAGCAGGAGGAAAAACAGGGTTAACCGCCGCGGTCGTTGGGATCTTATTTCTGCTGATATTATTTCTTTCGCCATTATCATATCTGGTTCCCTCATATGCGACAGCGCCTGCTTTGATGTATGTCGGGTTGCTGATGTTGAGTAATGTACGTAAGCTGAATTTTGATGATTTTGTCGATGCAATGTCAGGATTACTGTGCGCTGAATTTATTGTTCTGACTTGTAATATTGTTACAGGTATTATGCTAGGGTTTGGTGCTTTGGTTGTTGGACGTGTTTTCTCTGGTGAATGGCGTAAGCTGAATATCGGTACGGTAATTATTGCTATTGTATTGGTGGCATTCTATGCCGGCAACTGGGCTATTTAATTAAAAGAGTGCTCAATAAATTATGCGCAAACGATTAAAGTTTGCGCGTGTATTTCCAGATTGGATAATTTTTAAAACCTGTCAAATTTTCGACAAAATTCCGTAAATAAGTATAAAATGGACAAATGACTTGTTGTTCATTGATTCACAATGTGATTGTTTTTTGAATTTCCAGAATAACTTTAATTTTTGGGGTTATTAACGCTGTTATTACAAGAAAAAAACAGTCACAATCTCTTCACCGACGGATTTTTGGCAATTTGTAAGGGTAACATGGAAATATTCTTTACTATCTTGATCTTGATTTTGGTGGTGTCAGTTTCTGGTGTTCTTACTAAAGTGATCCCATTCCGTGTCCCTTTGCCGATAGTGCAAATAGCAATAGGGGCATTGCTAGCCTGGCCTCATTTTGGATTACACGTTACTTTCGATCCTGAATTATTCCTCGTTTTACTTATCCCTCCTCTATTATTTGTTGATGGTTGGAAAACACCAACCAGAGAATTTTTTCAACATGGGCGTGAAATAGTTATTCTGGTTTTAGTATTGGTTCTGGTGACAGTTGTCGGTATTGGTTATTTGATTTACTGGTTACTGCCGAGTATTCCACTTATTGCGGCTTTTGCTCTGGCAGCAGTGTTGTCACCAACTGATGCAGTTGCATTATCTTCAATTGTTGGGAAAGGGAGAATTCCTAAAAATATGATGAGCGTACTGGAAGGTGAAGCATTGATGAATGATGCTTCCGGTCTGGTTGCTCTGAAATTTGCTGTGGCAATTGCTATGGGGACAATGGCATTTACCGTCACAGGCGCAACATTCGAATTTTTTAAAGTGGCTATTGGCGGCTTGGCATCAGGTATTGCTGTCACCTGGTTGTACAGTAAATCACTGCGTTTAATGAGTCGCTGGAGTGGTGATGATCCTGCCACTCAAATCATGTTTATGATGTTGTTGCCATTTGCCTCTTACATGATTGCTGAGCATATTGGTTTCTCCGGTATTCTGGCCGCAGTTGCTGCGGGTATGACTATCAGTACGGCGGGTGTGATCCGCAATGCGCCTTTGGATATGCGTTTGCGTGCTGATAACGTATGGGGAATGTTGGCATTTGTGTTTAACGGTCTGGTATTCATCATGTTGGGCTTACAGTTGCCGGGGATTTGGGAGACGTCTGTTGCTCAGGCGGAACTTGATCCGCACGTTGAAACCTGGATGTTGTTCGCTGTGGTAGGCATCATTTATGCTGCGTTGTTACTGCTACGATTCTGCTGGCTATGGTTGATGAAAAATACCAGCAATATATTGATGAAGAAAAAACCGCTGGAATTTTCAACCTACACTACCCGTGAATTATGGCTGGCTTCGTTTGCTGGTGTCCGTGGGGCGATTACTCTGGCTGGTGCTTTATCCGTACCTCTTTTCCTGCCGGATGGCGATCCATTCCCCGCTCGTTATCAGTTGATCTTTATTGCCGCAGGTGTGATTCTGTTCTCTCTGTTTGTTGGCGTTATTGCTCTTCCATTATTGCTAAGAGGCATGAAAGTGGGAGACAAACAGTCTGATCTCAATGAAATCAGAATGGCGAAAGCAGCGATGGCTGAAGTTGCGATTGTCAGTATGAATAAAATGGAAGAACGTCTGTCTGCCAGCACTGAAGAAAAACTGGATGCTGAAGTGATTAGTGAAGTTGCTTCCCGAGTCACCGGTTATTTGCGACGCCGAACTACGGGGGCTGATGAGGGTGAACACAGCTTGTTGGTTGAAGATTTGGAGCGGCGTTTCCGCTTGACGGCATTACGGGCTGAGAGAGGGGAGCTATATCACTTGCGCGCAACTCGTAAAATTAGTAATGAAACGTTACAGTCGCTCCTGCATGACCTTGATTTGCTTGAAGCGCTGTTGGTAGGTAAATCTCAATAAAATATGTGGCTATTAACAATTACAACACTTTTGTGGGCTGCGTCATTCAGCCTGATTGGTGCTTATCTCGCCGGTCAGGTTGATAGCTGGTTTTCTGTTCTTATCAGGGTCGTGTTAGCTGCTCTGGTATTTTTACCCTTTCTGCGTTGGCGCGGGTTATCACTGAAAGTCATTGCGCTGTATATGGCAGTGGGAGCTTGTCAGTTAGGTGTGATGTATTTGTTTGTATTTCATGCTTACCACTATCTGACGGTAGCGGAATTTTTGCTCTTTACAGTCATGACTCCACTGTATGTCACATTGATATATGATTTGATGGGGCGTCAACGGCTGCGTTGGGGCTATGCGCTCAGTTCGTTACTGGCTGTGGCGGGAGCTGCGATTATCCGTTATGACCAGTTAAGTGAATCCTTCTGGATTGGTTTAATGCTGGTGCAATTGGCAAATATTTTCTTTGCCATTGGTCAGGTTGGTTATAAGCGTTTGATGGAAGTACATCCGATACCACAGAGAATCGCATTTTCGTGGTTCTATTTAGGTGCTTGTGTCATTGCAATTATCGGTTGGTTAATGTTTGGTGATCCCCAGAAATTGCCGACAACCCAATTACAATGGGGAGTTCTGATCTGGTTAGGAGCGGGGGCTTCCGGTATTGGCTACTTTATGTGGAATTATGGTGCAACCCAAGTGGATGCCGGAACACTGGCGATTATGAATAATATGCTGGTTCCGGCGGGGTTATTGGTCAATTTTGTTATTTGGCAGCAGCATCCAAATTGGTTGGGCTTTACCATTGGAGGCAGCCTGATTGTTGCGTCGCTTTGGGTGCATCACCGTTGGATACTGAGACCCGCTTCACAAACGACAAATTATCCACCGCGTGCTGACGCGCAGAACGAATAAATGTATCAATAGCCGGTTGGCGTTGCTCCCCTTTACGGCAGGCTGCGTACAATCGGCTCCATAGCCCTTCTCCCAACGTCTGAGTGACAACTAATCCTTGTCTTTCGAATGTTTCCACCGCCCAGTGAGGCAATGCTGCAATACCTAAGCGGGCGGCCACCATTTGAATGAGTAATAGCGTGTTATCGACGGTTTTCAAGGTCGGGGTGACATCTGCGGGCTCAAGAAAACGTCTCCAGATATCAAAACGTTGCCGTTGAACCGGATAAATCAGCAAGGTTTCGGGGGAGAGATCCTGTGGCTGGATATCCTGCTGATTAGCCAATGGATGATCTGGTGCAACCACCAGTTTCACTTCATAGTCAAACAACGGCGTATAGTGCAGTTTACTGTCTGGAATAATGTCGGATGTCAACACAATATCCAGCTCTCTCTGTTGCAGCGCCGGCTGTGGATCAAAGGTTACCCCGGATTTAAAATCCACATTGACCTGCGGCCAGCTTTCCCTAAAACGTTTAAGTGCAGGAGTGAGCCATTGAATACAGCTATGACATTCAATAGCAATGCGCAAGTTAGTTTCTTGCGGCTCATTGCACTCGTGCAGGGAGGCCGTGATCATAGGCAAAATTTGTTCTGCCAATCTTAGTAGTACTTCACCTTGATGAGTCAATTTCAGGGGCTGACTTTTACGAATGAAAAGCTTATATCCTAGCCGGTGCTCTAGTTCACTGAATTGGTGTGAAAGAGCCGATTGTGTTTGATGTAGGTGATTTGCTGCCGCTGCCAACGAACCACAGTGATTTAATGCTTGCAGTGTTTTTAAGTGTTTTATCTCTATCATGAAAAACCTTCAAGTTGATTATGAATAATTTGCGCTTGTGGTTTATACATTACCTGTTGATTATAGAAGTGTAAACATCTAGACGGCTAAAATTTGCGGGTGACGACATGACAGTTTTGAATCATACATTAGGTTTTCCACGTATCGGCTTGAAAAGAGAGCTAAAAAAAGCACAAGAAAACTATTGGGCAGGTAAAATTTCTCAACAAGAATTGCTGGAAACAGGGAGTGAATTACGTGCACGTCACTGGCAACAGCAAAAAGAGGCAGGGGTGGATTTAGTTCCTGTTGGTGATTTTGCCTGGTATGACCAAGTGTTGACGACCAGTTTGCTGTTAGGGAATGTACCTCCTCGCCATCAAAATAAAGATGGAAACATTGACTTAGATACACTATTCCGTATTGCTCGTGGTCGGGCTCCAACAGGTACTCCGGCTGCTGCATCAGAAATGACCAAATGGTTTAATACCAATTATCACTATATTGTGCCTGAATTTCAGCAGGGGCAGGAGTTCAGGCTCGGATGGCCTCAATTACTGGATGAAGTTGATGAAGCATTAGCGTTGGGGCATAAAGTGAAACCTGTTTTGTTGGGGCCAGTGACTTACTTATGGCTTGGAAAGGTAAAAGGAAAAGCTTTTGATCGCCTCTCTCTGCTGGAGGATATTCTGCCGGTATATCAGCAAATTCTGGCTGAACTCGCAAAACGTGGTATTGAATGGGTACAGATCGATGAACCCGCGTTGGTGCTGGAACTACCCGAAGATTGGCTGGCAGCATTCCCGACCGCGTATCAAGCACTTCAGGGGCAGGTTAAGTTATTGCTGACAACGTATTTCGATAGCATCAGCCATAATCTGGAAACCATTAAGGCACTGCCGGTACAAGGCTTGCACGTTGATTTGGTGGCAGGGCAAGACCCTCTCAATGAATTGGAAAAATCTTTACCGGGATCATGGCTGCTTTCGTTAGGGGTCATTAATGGACGCAATGTCTGGCGGGCAGATCTGAGTGCGAAATATGAACTTATTGCACCGCTGGTGGGTAAACGAGATATCTGGGTTGGTACTTCATGTTCATTGTTGCACAGTCCGATTGATTTGAATGATGAAACCGGATTGGATGAAGAAGTTAAAAGCTGGTTTGCTTTTGCACTACAGAAATGTACCGAGTTATCTCTGTTATCTCAGGCACTGAATGCACCTGAAGTCAGTAAACAGGCTGAATTGAATAAATTGGATAGTTACAGTGCTCCAATTCGTGCCCGTCGCAGTTCCACAAGAGTGAACAATCCGGCTGTGGCTGAACGTCTTGCTAAGATCCAGCCACAAGACAGCGAGCGCAATCAGGTTTATTCGGAGCGTGCTAAGCTTCAGCGCCAGCGGTACAAATTACCTTTGTGGCCGACAACAACCATCGGTTCTTTCCCACAAACAACAGAGATCCGTGGCTTACGTTTAGATTTCAAGAAAGGCCGTGTTGATGGTAATCATTATCGCATCAATATTAGTGAGCACATTAAGCAGGCGATCAATGAACAGGAACGATTGGGATTAGATGTACTGGTGCATGGTGAAGCTGAACGTAATGACATGGTGGAATATTTCGGTGAACATTTTGATGGTTATGTCTTTACTCAAAATGGTTGGGTACAAAGCTATGGTTCCCGTTGTGTAAAACCACCAGTAATTATCGGAGATATCAGCCGTCCAGAAGCGATTACGGTCGATTGGGCAACGTATGCACAATCTCTGACTGACAAACCAGTAAAAGGGATGTTAACAGGGCCAGTGACTATTCTTTGTTGGTCATTCCCAAGGGAAGATATCAGCCGGGAAGCCATTGCTAAACAAATTGCACTGGCCTTGCGTGATGAAGTGGATGATTTGCAGAAAGCAGGTATCGGCATTATTCAAATTGATGAACCTGCATTACGTGAAGGCTTACCGCTGCGTAGAGAAGAGTGGCAGGAATATCTGGACTGGGCAGTGGATGCCTTTAAACTGAGTGCTGCAGTGGCGAAAGATGATACACAAATCCACACTCATATGTGTTATTGCGAGTTTAATGACATTATGCCTTCCATTGCGGCGTTAGATGCGGATGTTATTACTATTGAAACCTCCCGCTCAGATATGGAATTGCTGGATTCATTTGAAGATTTCTCATATCCGAATGAGATTGGGCCTGGTGTGTATGATATTCACTCACCTAATGTGCCGAGTGTTGAATGGATTGAAGCTTTATTGCGCAAAGCTGCCGAGCGCATTCCTGTTGAACGCTTATGGGTTAACCCAGATTGTGGTTTAAAAACCAGGGGTTGGACAGAAACCCGCCAGTCACTGGCGAACATGGTTGAAGCGGCAAAACGTCTGCGTGATTCAGTAATCAACTAAATTAATTTGAACAATAGTTGCCCACCACACTAAATAAGCGTGGTGGGCGAGTTGATTTGCTTACTTAATAATTTATTTTTTAATAAATCCATTCCTACGGACTTTAGATCCAAATTTTCTGGAACTTCACCATTTGGGGTGACCTTATCAATCAGGTTGGGCAAATGTTGTGAAATTAATGATGAAGCTTCATCGGGATCGATACCCATTTTTTCTGCCAATTTCTAACCCTCCCTGACCTTCAACCCAGTCCACCATATGCTGAATTTGTTGGTTTTTTCCCCGACTCAGCATACTTACAATTTGATCAAAGAAACTCATCGTAATTTCCCTCCTTTGTTGAGGCTTTACTGGATTAAGCAAAATAAAACACTAAATTGGATGCTTTTACAGGAGTTAATAAGTATAAATGTTATAAAAAAGGGTAATTTAATATTTAATTATTAAAGTAGCACATCATTTCAAATTCAGTTTATTTGGGGTGGTTGGAATATTAGGTGATTGAGAAATTTTTTTTATGTTAATCACATGAATGTGTGAAATGTTTTTTTATGTTTTTTATTTAAAAAATATTTAAATTCAATTTGTTGTGTGTTTTTTTTCTTGTAAATAATAAACCTTGAATGTGATATCCATCGTTTTTTGTGAAAATACATATGTGATGATTAACAAGGTAACAGCGTATCAAGTAACACCAAGTGGTCATTGGCATTTTCATTGAACATAAATACTATGTTTATTAATCTTCGGAGGTATTTAGATCGGAGTTTATATAGCTGAAAGCGGTATGAAATCTGGATTCTATGACAACCTAAACTGCTACCGGATTAATAATTACAATTAACGGATTGAATAGTGGTTCGCCAATTTCATTTACATAATCACGGCATAAAATAGGCAAAATGTCACACTGTTTTTTTAACCAGAAATGAGGGGCGGAATAACGATTAAAACAATTATATTATGTCATTATTACATATGATAATTAACATATACAATTCTAAGTAGAGATTGCTTCGTTGAAATGTACATTGTTTATTAAATGGCTTTTGTATTCTGCACCTTAAGTTGTGTCCAGTTGTGGAATTAAATATGATTAGGGGGGATTTGAGGCTTTATATTTATGTTACTATTAATAGTGCGCTAATTATGAGAATGGATTATTATGAATTTAATTAGGTACCTTTGTGCTCACTCTTGGAAATTGCTGTGTTTTTCTATGGTAAGCGCATTAGTCGCTGGAGGTGCTGCAGCTTCACTGGTTGGTCTGGTGAGTAAAGCAATTGAATCTCCTGGTTATTCTATTTCATATGTTTTTTTTATATTATGTTTAGTCTATTTTTTAAGTAAAGCTGCTGCAGAGATTGCGTTGTTACATTTGACTCAATCTGCAATATTGTCACTACGTATCAGTCTTAGTAATAAACTACTGCGAACACCATTTAAAAAGCAGCAAGAGCTTGGACGTCATGGTCTGTTGGCTGTTTTAACCAAAGATGTTGATGTGTTTTCAGATTCATGTAGGCTTGCACCAATAGTATTTGGTAATACCATTCTTATTGTGGCTTGTCTTAGTTATTTGGCTTGGGTCTCTTGGGGGCTATTTTTAGTCCTGACTGTGTGTTTCGGAATATTGATGTATGGGTTTCACATTTTAGAGAAAAAACCCTCTCAGATGCTGGACAAGGTCAGAGAGCATGTTGATAATATTTATCTTGATTTTCAAAATCTTATAAGTGGAAGTAAGGAGCTGCAGTTAAATACTAATCGTGGTAAATTATTTGTTAATCAAGTTATTATGCATGGCGCTGAGAATTTAAGAAAAATATTTATAAAGGGTCATGTCAGATGGGCATGGTTAATAAATTCAGCAGATACTATGTTTTACGTAATAATTGGTTTTATGGTCTTTGTGGTACCCATTTGGTGGCCGTCTGAACCAAGTGTTCTTGTCACGGTAGTCTTGGTTATGCTCTTTTTGGTTGGCCCTATTGGTGAAGTTATGGGGGCTATACCCGAATTACGCATGGCGGAAGTATCCTTGAAAAGGATGAGACAACTGGATAAGGATTTGCAGGAATCTCAACTTGTATATTCTGATAAGCCTAATCCTTTCTTAGAAGTAAAGGGAAACAAGGTATTACTTGAATTACAAGATGTTGTTCATCACTATTCGAGTGATAATGAAGATAGTCAATTCATTTTTGGGCCATTAAATCTTAAAATACACCATGAAGAGATTGTTTTTATCATAGGAGGTAATGGCAGCGGTAAAACCACTTTGGCAATGTTGTTGGTTGGTTTGTTTCAATGTGATTCCGGCTCTATTGTATTAAATGGTGTAGCAATGAATGCTTCTAACAATGAGTATTATCGACAGTTTTTCTCTGCTGTTTTTTCTGATTTTCACTTGTTTGAAGAATTACTCACTGTAGATTCACATATTACTGATAAAGCCACTCACTACATTCAGAAATTAGGCATGGATCATAAAGTAAAAGTAGTAGATGGAAAATTCTCTACCATAAATATATCTACTGGTCAGCGTAAAAGATTAGCTTTAGTATCTGCTTATTTGGAGGATCGCCCTGTTTATATCTTTGATGAATGGGCAGCAGATCAAGATCCGGTTTTTAAGAAGGTGTTTTATACAGAATTATTACCTGAATTGAAGGCTCGTGGTAAAACCGTTATTGTTATTACTCATGATGACTCTTATTTTGGAGTGGCAGATAGAGTAGTGAAATTAGAAGATGGACATATAAAAGATATCTAAGCTTGTTGTGTCGTTAAAGGAGTGTACCGCAATGGTGTTCTCGTTCTGGTCAGCGTTACCTTTGCCAATTCTGCCGTCATTATTGGCAACGGGAATTCACTTACACCGCATGTTGTCCCGGCATACATAAATAAATTGTGGATATGATCATGAATGGAATAATAGGGCGTTAGGTAACAGCGCGTATTATGGGAATTGACTTGGATACTTCTTTCTCCATTTAAAAAATTCAGACTCAAATCCGTAACGAAAGTTATTTTCCTTGGTGCCGAAGTGATAGACTACTGTGAAATAGCTGAGCAGTGGTCATACGTGAAGTCAAAAAACAATCTATGGTTACAGCAGCTTCCATTTCAGCACCTATAATCAATCAGATACCGGATATTAATATGTTGGCAGCAGCTTTGGCTGCAACGATGGGGTCACTATTCTTCAGCTACTTCAACGATAGTTTATTCTGGATGGTTAACCGGATGATGGGTATTAAAGATGCAAAACAACAGATGATTGTCTGGTCAATTCCGACAACAATTGCATGGGGAATTGGGCTGTGTGGTGTATTGCTACTTAATCTCGTCATGTAAATCATCATAATGCGCTCTGTAAAGGGCGCTTTTCTTTATTCTGGATACTCCAAATAAATCCTCATTACTTTAATTGAGACTATAGGTTTTGTTACAGCTTGTAACAAGAACTTTGACTGACATACCATGCACATTTATCGCCAATAATACATATATTGAAACGGGGTTTTATGGTGGAGTTTTACATTCCAATTATTGGATTGGGAGTGGCTGTATTTACGCTGATTTTTCTGGTCTTACGTACTCGTATTCATGTACTTCTTGCTATGTTGATTGCTGCGGTTATCGCAGGAATATCCGGCGGTTTAACCATGAGCAGTGTTGTTGAAGTTATCGTGAAAGGGTTTGGCTCGACATTGGGTAGTATTGGTATTGTGATCGGATTAGGAAGCATGATGGGGAGGATATTGGAAGCCTCTGGTGCAACTGAACAAATTGCCTACAGCTTGATCAAATGGTTAGGTAAAAAGCGCGAAGAATGGGCGCTGGCAATCACGGGTTATATCGTCAGTATTCCTATATTTGTTAATTCGGCTTTTGTGATCCTCTATCCTCTGGTGAAAGCATTGGCGAAGAAAGGTAAACGAAATGTACTGACGTTAGGAGTAGCATTAGCCGGAGGGCTGGTGGTAACTCACCATATTGTTCCACCAACACCGGGGCCGCTTGGTGTGGCCGGAATATTCGGAGTAAGCGTAGGTAAAGTGATGCTAGTGGGTATGATACTGGCTATCCCATGCGTTATCGGTATTACTTGCTATGCCAAATGGCTAGAGACTAAATATCCTGAATATCAGCTTGTTGAAACGGAAGAAAATCTGCGGCAAATTCATCAAAGTTACATGGAAGAGAAATCGAACACGCCATTACCAGGCTTATTTATTTCTCTTCTGCCTATTGTTGTGCCTATAGTGTTGATTTTCATTAATGTTGTGAATGGATTATTGTTGAAAACGGCTCTGTTTATCGGTGAAGAAAACCATTTTTATTTTCAGATTTTTAATTTTCTTGGATCACCTATTATCGCTCTGGCAATCAGTGTGTTGCTGGCGGTTTATAAGCTCATGCCAAATGTCAGTAAACAAGAGGTGATTGAACATTTGGAAACCGGGTTACAAACTGTGGGTATTATTTTATTAGTGTCAGGTGCAGGAGGAGCGCTGGGAGCTGTATTAAATGAAGGTTCAACCGGCACAATACTGGCACAATATATAGCCAGCCTGCCAATAACTCCTGTCTTGATCCCATTTATCATTGCGACGTTAATACGCATCATTCAAGGTTCTGGTACTGTGGCAATGATCACAGCAGCATCTATTTCAGCGCCCGTTATTAAACAGATACCGGATATTAATATGTTAGTGGCTGCTCAGGCTGCAATGATGGGAACACTGTTCTTCAGCTATTTTAATGACTGTTTTTTCTGGGTAGTTAACCGGATGATGGGTATTAAGGATGTGAAGCATCAAGTGATCTTCTGGTCGATTCCGACAACCATCGCATGGGGAATTGGACTGTGTGGCATATTGCTCCTTAACTTAATCTTGTAAATGATCCAACGGCGCTCTGCGAGGAGCGCTTTTTGTGATAGTTCTTCGAACATTATTTCTATTTTGGCTCTATACTCACCGTATTATTTATCGTACATAAATGTGATTTTAATCATGATTTAATGTATGTGTTTCTTTTGCCTATTAACTAAAGGTGACTTTTATCACAAAAAAATGTCAGAGTATTCACTAAATTTAGGCATCTGTATTTTGATTTTGAATATTCCTGTTGAGGAGCCAATATGTCTGATGTATTCCATTTAGGTATTACCAAAAACGACTTACAGGGCGCAACTCTGGCTATTGTTCCAGGCGATCCTAACCGTGTTGAGAAAATTGCAAGATTGATGAATAATCCAGTTCATCTGGCTTCTCATCGTGAATTTACAACATGGCGCGCCGAAATTGATGGTAAGCCAGTTGTTGTCTGCTCTACTGGTATTGGTGGTCCATCAACGTCAATTGTTGTAGAAGAATTGGCACAATTAGGTGTACGCACTTTCTTACGTATTGGTACAACTGGAGCGATCCAAAAGAATATTAATATAGGTGATGTGTTAGTGACCACTGCCGCAGTTCGTCTGGATGGGGCCAGCCTACATTTTGCTCCGATGGAGTTCCCGGCTGTGGCTGATTTTGAATGTACCAACGCACTGTATGCAGCAGCAAAAGCATCAGGTTCTACAACTCACGTCGGTGTGACCGCTTCTTCTGATACTTTTTATCCAGGACAGGAACGTTACGATACCTATTCTGGTCGTGTTGTCCGCCGCTTTCAGGGCTCTATGAAAGAGTGGCAGGAAATGGGGGTGATGAACTTTGAAATGGAATCAGCGACTTTGTTGACAATGTGTGCAAGTCAGGGGCTGTGTGCTGGTATGGTTGCGGGTGTGATTGTTAACCGTACTCAGCAGGAAATTCCAGATGTTGAATTGTTGAAAAAAACAGAAAGTAATGTTTTAGGCATTGTTGTAGATGCGGCTCGTCGTCTGTTGTAATCACTCTATTTAAGGGTCGGAATATTCTGGCCCGATCACCTAATCTTTCTGTTTTCTCCACTTTATTTCATTCTGAAATCTGATAATGTCATAACATTTTTCGTTAATAACAACTTATTTCAATTACAGTTTGTTGCGATAACAGTCTGTTCCAATAACGTGTATTTCAATAAGAAAGAGTGATTATGACCACAACATTACTATCTCATCCCTCATTACTTCCTTTGAATGGCGGGATCAACTTCCGTGATTTAGGCAACAAGACACTGAACAATGGTTCTAAGATTAAGTCAGGCCTGTTATTTCGTTCAGGCTCTCTGGACATGTTGACTGATAGCGATCAGGCTTTTTTGATGGAGCAAAATCTTTTCCAGATTATTGATTATCGTGATAGCAGTGAAATTGAGGACAGACCAGATCAGGTGTGGCGTGGAGCGAATTACCATCATGCTCCGGCTAACCCGCTTTCCAAAGAAGTTGATGCTAATCTGGAGAGGTTGAGTCATGAAGCGCTGGAACAGTTTGATGCGAAAGATTTTATGCTGCGCCTATATCAATTGTTACCAATTAATAATCCTGCCTATAAGACATTAGCTAATCTATTGTTACAACCAGAGAAAGGTGGAATTGTACAACATTGTGCTGTGGGTAAAGACAGAACAGGTGTCGGCTCTGCTCTGGTATTGTTTGCTCTGGGGGCAGATCTGAATACAGTGATAGAAGACTATTTGGTAACAGATATCACTCTGGCACCGCATCGCGAATATCTGTTGAATGAACATGCGAAAGTGATGAGTGATAGTGTGGTTGAAAAATTGGCTTATGTGTATTCAGTCAGGGAAGAATTTTTGATGACTGCACTGAACAGCATCAATGAACACTATGGTAGTGTGGATATCTGGCTGGAAAAAGACATTGGGCTCAATATTGCAGCGCGTGAAAAATTGCAACATTATTTCCTCGAATAAATCTCTTTTAGGCGTAAATATTTTTTGAATAAGAATAGTCGGTTAGCATCGGTTAATCCATTTACTGCTAACCTGAAATCCTAAAGATTAACACAGGAAAGATTAATGTGAGCTTGCACGAAGTCATCGAAGTCATCACCAATTTTGTAAGAGATCATGAAACCTGGGCGATCCCCATTATTTTCTTGCTCGCTTTTGGGGAATCTCTGGCATTCATTTCTCTGTTATTGCCAGCCACAATCATCTTATTAGGGCTGGGAGCTCTGATTGGTGAAAGTGGATTAAATTTTTGGCCGATATGGATAGCGGCTGCCGCAGGAGCCTTTTTCGGTGATTGGGTTTCTTATCTGTTTGGTTACCATTTCAAGGAAAATGTCGGCAAAATGTGGCCACTTTCACGCCATCCGCAAACATTAGTTCGTGGTCATCAATTTTTTGAACGCTGGGGTGTGTGGGGCGTTTTCATTGGCCGTTTTTTTGGCCCTTTAAGAGCGGCAATCCCATTGGTGGCAGGTATTTGTGCGATGCCAAAACGCCATTTCCAGCTTGCTAATTTCGCTTCTGCGCTGATTTGGGCATTTGGTATTTTAGCGCCGGGAGCTTTTGGAATACGTTGGTTAGCAGAGTGGATGGGTTAATTGCGAGCAGCTTTGCAAACTGAAAGAAATCCGGTGAATAATCTGGACATCTATACAGCCTCTATTTAACTTACATTAAAGTAAAGTGATTGGGGTAAAGTTAGCGGGGGTGTATAGGTGGATATCCATTGGTTATACATGTTAATTGGTGGCTTAAGTGGATTATTAGGCGGAGGAGGTTTTGTCTGGTTTTCTGTTCACCAACGTATTCAATACAAAGAAAATGAATTGCGTGAATTACATAGCCAGCTTGCTGTTAGCCATGAAAAATTAGAGCAATCTCATTATTGGCGTACTGAATGTGAACAGTTAAATCAGGCATTGCTTACTCAGCGTGAAATCAATAGCGTACAGGAAGCCGAGTTGCGTGAATTGAGTACTCGGCTTGAAGAAAGCAAACTGGCTGCGGAAGAGAAACAACGTCTCTTGATTAATAGTGAACAGCGTCTGAATACCCAGTTTGAAAATCTCGCCAATCGTATTTTTGAACAAAATCGACGTCGTACTGATGAGTACAGCCGCCAAAGTCTCAATGACCTGTTGATGCCTTTCCGTGAACAATTGGAAGGGTTCCGTCGTCAAGTGCAAGACAGTTTCGGACAAGAAGCCCGCGAACGCCATACACTAGCCCATGAAATCCGTAACCTTCAGCAGCTTAATGCCCAGATGGCAAAAGAGGCGATTAATCTGACAAAGGCCCTGAAAGGGGATAACAAAATGCAGGGTAATTGGGGAGAAATGGTTTTGGCACGGGTTTTGGAGGCATCCGGTTTACGTGAAGGACATGAGTTTCATACACAGGTTAACATTAAAACAGAAAGTAGTGATCGTTTTCAGCCTGATGTGATTGTGCACTTACCACAAGGAAAAGATGTCATTATTGATGCCAAAATGTCATTGATTGCTTATGAACGTTATTTCAATAGCAATGATGAAACAGAGCAAATACAGGCATTACAGGAGCATATAAACTCCATAAGAGGTCATATCCGGGGACTTAGTCGTAAAAATTATCAACAGTTACCGGGAGTGCGTTCACTGGATTATGTTTTGATGTTTATCCCTGTAGAGCCCGCTTATCTGGTGGCACTTAACCAGTCTCCTGAAATACTCGACGAGGCACTGAAGCATAATATTATGTTGGTTAGCCCCTCAACACTTCTGGTGGCTGTTCGCACTATTAATAACCTTTGGCGGTATGAATATCAAAGCCAGAACGCACGTTTGATTGCGGAAAAAGCGACCAGAATGTATGACAAAATGCGATTGTTTGTGGATGATATGCAAGGCTTAGGACAAAGCCTCAGCAAAGCACAGGCGAGTTACCATTTGGCAATGAAAAAGCTGACAGAAGGAAGGGGAAACCTGATTAAACAAGCTGAAGGATTTCGTGATTTAGGTGTGGATATTAAACGCCCCATCGACTCACAGGTTATTGATAAATCTTTCCAATCTTTATTGGTTAATGAGTAAAGTCTGAATAGGGTTTTACCGGAAAGGCTGGTACACTTGCTATAATTTTTTGAATGAAAAGCGGACAAATAACATGGCAGATCAATCGAAAGAAACCACTCATTTTGGTTTCCGTACCGTAGCCAAAGAAGAGAAAAAAGATATGGTGGCGGAAGTATTTCACTCCGTCGCATCAAAATACGATTTGATGAATGATTTGATGTCATTTGGCATTCATCGTATCTGGAAGCGTTTCACTATTGATGCAAGTGGTGTACGCCGGGGTCATAGAGTCCTTGATCTGGCAGGGGGAACAGGGGATCTGACCGCGAAATTTTCCCGTCTTGTAGGAGAGAAGGGAGAAGTTGTTCTGGCAGACATCAACGATTCTATGCTGAAAGTCGGGCGGGAAAAACTGCGCGATAACGGCATAGTTGGTAATGTCAACTATGTTCAGGCTAATGCTGAAGAGTTACCATTTGCGGATAACTATTTTGACTGCATTACTATTTCATTTGGCCTGCGTAATGTCACGGATAAAGACAAAGCCCTGCGTTCTATGTACCGTGTCCTGAAACCTGGCGGACGTTTATTAGTACTGGAATTTTCCAAACCCGTGCTGGCACCGTTGAGTAAAGTTTATGATATCTATTCATTCCACATTCTGCCACGTATTGGTCAGGCGGTTGTTAAGGATGCGGATAGTTACCGTTATCTGACAGAATCCATTCGTATGCATCCTGATCAGGAAACATTAAAAGCGATGATGGAAGCGGCAGGCTTTGATCAAGTTTCTTATAACAATATGACGGGGGGAATTGTTGCATTGCATAAAGGGTTTAAGTTCTGAAATGGAAACTCCCTCATTAAGTCACAGTGTGAATTCTACGGTGTTGTTTCCGGTGTTGACTGCTTTTCTGGAAACAACGCTGAATCATCTGTTGTACCGCGAAACCATATTGAAATCAGCTCGTATGCGACTAGCGGGCAAAATTCTTTCTATCGAACTGAAAGAAATTGAGACGCCATTGGTATTGGTTTTTCATGAAAGACAGTTAGATGTTTTAAGCCAATGGTCAGGAACTGTGGACTGTTCGATGAAAACGACATTACCGGCATTGCTTAAGTTGCGGGATCGTCAATATCTTTCATCTCTGATTAATAGTGGTGAAATTGTCATTGAAGGGGATATGCAGGTTATTCAACAGTGGTCGGCTTTGCTGGATATGCTGGAATGGGATCTTGCCCATTACCTTTCACCTTATGTCGGTGATATTGTGGCAGAAGGTATCAATCGGGTAATGAAAAACAGCATCAGTTTTGTCCACAATACCATCACAAAGCAAAAAACTTACCTGACAGAATCATTGACGGAAGAGTGGAGAATGGCACCCGGTGCTTTAGAATTGGCTTATTTCAGTGAAGAAGTTAATGCTGTTGCCAATAAACTGTCTGACATGGAAAAGCGTCTGGCAGCAATGGAGGAGAAATATGACTCCCAGTGAAATAAAACGCCTCTATTTTATCATTAAAGTTTTTCTTACTTATGGATTGGATGAATTAATCCCGAAAATCCGGTTGACATGGCCGTTGCGTTTTGGGCGTTATTTCCTGTTTTGGCTGCCTAATCGACATAAGGATAAACTGCTCGGTGAGCGTTTACGCTTAGCACTGCAAGAGCTTGGCCCGGTATGGATTAAGCTTGGTCAAATGCTTTCTACCCGACGGGATCTGTTTCCTTCCGCTATCGCCGATCAGCTTTCTTTACTACAAGATCGTGTCATTTCTTTTGATGGAACCATTGCCCGCAAATCTATTGAGATGGCATTGGGGGGAAGCCTGGAAACGTGGTTTGAAGATTTTGATCTGCATCCTCTGGCTTCTGCTTCCATTGCTCAGGTGCATACTGCACGGCTTAAAGAGAATGGAAAAGAGATCGTCATTAAAGTGATACGCCCTGATATTTTGCCCGTGATAAAGGCGGATGTACGGTTAATGTATCGTTTGGCAAATTTAGTTCCTTTGTTGCCTGATGGTCGTCGTCTTCGTCCACTTGAAGTGGTTCGTGAGTATGAAAAAACGCTGCTTGATGAGTTGAATCTATTGCGTGAAGCTGCAAATGCTATTCAACTGCGGCGTAATTTTGAAGATAGCCCTATGCTTTATGTACCGGAGGTTTATCCTGATTATTGTCGGGAGAATGTCCTGGTCATGGAGCGTATTTATGGTATTCCTGTGTCTGATGTCGCGGCTTTGGAAGCGCAAAATACCGATATGAAGTTACTTGCTGAGCGCGGTGTTCAGATATTTTTTACTCAGGTATTTCGTGACAGTTTTTTTCATGCAGATATGCATCCGGGCAACATCTTTGTTAGCTATGAACGACCAGAGGATCCCACTTATATAGGTATTGATTACGGTATTGTTGGTTCTCTGAACAAAGACGATAAACGTTATCTGGCAGAAAATTTTATTGCTTTCTTTAACCGAGATTACCGAAAGGTAGCAGAACTCCATGTGGATTCAGGCTGGGTTCCGGCAGATACCAATGTGGAAGATTTTGAGTTTGCT
Source organism: Xenorhabdus sp. SGI246 (assembly GCF_040838225.1). NCBI lineage: Bacteria > Pseudomonadati > Pseudomonadota > Gammaproteobacteria > Enterobacterales > Morganellaceae > Xenorhabdus > Xenorhabdus sp. SGI246. The sequence continues at coordinate 134,075 of NZ_JBFPEZ010000016.1, read as the reverse complement.
ATCAGAACGGTATGTGAGCCTATTTTTGAAAAACCACTTGCAGATATCTCATTTGGTCATGTGTTGTTGAACCTCTTCAATACAGCCCGTCGTTTTAATATGACAGTGCAACCTCAGTTAGTCCTGCTACAAAAAACACTGTTGTATGTCGAAGGGTTAGGGCGCCAGCTCTATCCTCAGCTTGATTTATGGAAAACAGCAAAGCCGTTTCTGGAAGATTGGTTACATGATCAAGTTGGTTTTCCGGCTATTATGCGTGCGTTTAAAGAAAAAGCACCCTATTGGGCGGAAAAATTACCAGAACTTCCTGAACTGATTTATGGCACATTGCAACAACATAAGCGGTTGCAAACGAGTATTGACCAAATATCACAACAGTTAAAACAGCAACAGAATAATCATCGAAAATCTCTTTACTTACTGGGGATTGGTGCAACATTGTTTATCTGTGGTGGTTTATTTTTTATTACTAACCTGACTCATTTATCATGGGGATTGATGGGCGCGGGAATAATATCGTGGATATTGGGCTGGTTTAAACTTAAGTAGCCATTTGCAGGAAAGAAAATAAGTCAAAAGAAGTTGCTGTAGCTTTTGGCATGGTTGCGGTATTTTCGAACATAAAGTTCGTAGTTTATAATGAAATTATTAATGATATGTACCTGAGATAGATTTCAAGATGTAGCCGACAAAACTGCAATCTGAAAGATGTAGGGTATATTCCCCACGAACATGAGGTAGATCAGTATGGGTGGTATAAGTATTTGGCAATTACTCATTATTGCCGTCATTGTTGTCTTGTTGTTCGGGACTAATAAACTGCGTACATTAGGTTCTGATTTGGGAGAGTCGATAAAAGGCTTCAAAAAAGCGATGAGTGATGATGAAAAATCAGATCAGGCTGAGAAAAGTAACCATGATGCTGACTTTGAGACTAAAAATCTTACTGAAAAGCCCACCGTTGCTCAGTCTGAAAAATCAGAGATCAAAGACAAAAAAGAATAGGTATAAACCGTGTTTGACATTGGTTTTAGTGAACTGCTGTTGGTGCTCGTCATCGGCCTGATTGTCCTGGGACCTGAGCGTCTGCCTGTTGCTGTCAAAACTATAGCAGGCTGGATAAGGGTATTACGATCACTGGCAGTCAATGTCCAGAATGAACTTGCAAAAGAATTAAAGTTGCAAGAGCTTCAGGATAGCTTGAAAAAAATGGAAGAAAAAGCAGACTTACAGTCTCTCTCTCCAGAATTAAAAGCTTCAATGGATGAATTAAGGGAAACGGCTGAATCGTTGAAGAAGTCATATCAGCTTACTCCCGAAGAAGCTAAAGCGTTGGAAGAAGACGAAACGCATTTTCACTCCCTTGAGTCTGATCCAGTACCAGAGCAGAAACTAAACCAATATAGAGAGCAAGTAACAGAAAAAAAGCCAGAAGAAATCTCAAAAGAAAGTACTAAACAGAATACAAAACAATCCCCTGAAAAATCCAATAGTGAACACTAAAGCATGTCTGTGGATGATACTCAACCTCTTATCAGTCACCTGATTGAACTGCGTAAGAGAATTTTGAATAGTTTGATTACTGTGCTGGTGGTTTTTCTGGCATTGGTTTATTTTTCTAACGATATATATCGACTTATTGCTGCGCCTTTAATGGAACAATTGCCTAAAGGTGCGAATATGATCGCAACGGATGTGGCATCACCTTTCTTCACACCGATCAAACTTACCATTATGGTATCAATTTTTGTTTCGGCACCCATGATCTTGTATCAGGTATGGGCATTTATTGCACCGGCTCTGTATAAACATGAACGGCGTTTGATCGTGCCGCTGCTGTTGTCCAGTAGTGTCTTATTCTACCTGGGAATGATTTTTGCTTACTTCGTCGTATTTCCCTTCGTATTCGGTTTTTTTACCAAAACAGTCCCCTCTGGCGTGTTGATTGCGACAGATATCAGTAATTATCTGAGTTTTGTTATGGCGCTTTTTATGGCATTTGGTGTCTCGTTTGAAGTGCCAATCGCCATTATTCTGCTGTGTTGGAGTGGAGTAGTCACACCTGAATCACTGAAAAGAAAACGCCCTTATATTCTGGTCGGGGCGTTTGTAGTAGGGATGCTACTTACTCCCCCTGATGTCTTTTCACAAACTTTGTTGGCTGTCCCCATGTACTTGCTATTTGAACTGGGAGTTCTGTTTTCTCAATTTTATGTGGGAAAACATAAGCCATCTAAAACGGATGATGAATCGGAATATTGATGTGGATAACAACTCAGGCAGGTGACAATTAAGGAAAGTAATCAGTCACCAGCTAGTTATAATTATCGCCAACTGTCTGATAGTGCTAAGATCAGCAGTATTACAAGTAATAAAAGTGATGGCAGAATTAACCCAGTGTATTACCGCTGGGTTTTACATTAGGAGAGCAGTATGAGCTATGTATTTCCAGGTACGTTTCCTGGCCGTCGTATGCGCCGTGTGCGCCGCCATGATTTTTCCCGCCGCCTATTCGCTGAAAATCAACTGAGCGTTAATGATTTGATCTATCCGGTGTTCGTGATGGAAGGGGCTAATCAACGTCAAGAAGTGCCTTCCATGCCGGGAGTGTATCGTCTGACAATCGATCTTCTGCGGAAAGAAGCCGAAGAGATTGCCCGACTGGGTATTCCTGTTTTGTCTCTGTTTCCGGTGATTGAAGCAGACAAGAAATCACTGGACGCTAAAGAAGCTTATAACCCTGATGGTTTGATCCAACGCTCTATTCGTGCCTTGAAAGATGCAGTTCCAGAGTTAGGCTTGTTAACTGATGTTGCATTGGACCCATTTACTACTCATGGGCAAGATGGTGTTATTGATCAGGATAGCTATGTTATCAACGATATCACCAAAGAGATTTTGGTGAAGCAGGCGCTATCTCATGCAGAAGCAGGAGCTGAAATTGTAGCCCCTAGCGATATGATGGACGGCCGTATCGGTGCTATTCGTGAGCAGCTTGAGAATGATGGCCATGTAAGCACGCAGATCATGGCGTATTCGGCCAAATATGCTTCTTGTTACTATGGGCCATTCAGAGATGCTATTGGCTCCAGTAATAATCTGAAAAGTGGTAACAAGATGACTTATCAGATGGATCCGGCAAACAGTGATGAAGCATTACAAGAGATCGCGCAGGATTTACAGGAAGGCGCAGATAGCGTGATGGTAAAACCTGGTATGCCTTATCTGGATGTGATCCATAGGGTAAAAGATACCTTCGGTGTGCCGACATTTGCTTATCAGGTGTCTGGTGAATATGCGATGCATATGGCAGCCATTCAGAATGGTTGGTTGAAAGAACAACCCGCGATTATGGAATCCTTACTCTGTTTCAAACGTGCAGGAGCAGATGGGGTTCTGACTTACTTTGCCAAGCGTGTAGCGCAATGGCTGCATGAACAGAAATATTAATGAATCTTTTTTACCTTAAGAAATATCGTAGCTTGAGATATTAGGTAAAAAACAATAACGGATGAATAAATAAAAAGGATATTCATCCGTTATGACAGGTTATTTATTCAGATAGCTTTCGATAGCGCCCAAAATACCCATTGTATCCAGCCCTAAGTCAGCGTGAATCTCTGATTGTGTGCCTTGCGGTATAAAGTAGTCAGGTAAACCAAGATTTAATACCGGAATTGGCTGACTTGCCTGCATCAGTAATTCATTGACGCCACTACCGGCTCCTCCCATGATGGCATTCTCTTCTAACGTCACCAGTAAATCATGTTGAGAAGCCATTTCTAGTACCAATTCTTTATCCAGTGGTTTGATAAAGCGCATATCAACAACAGTTGCATTTAAGGACTCTGCAGCCTGTAGTGCGTTTGGCAGTAATGTACCGAAGCTCAGGATAGCAATGCGTTCTCCTTGACGACGAACAACACCTTTGCCAATTGGCAATTTTTCCAGTGGCTGGAGTTCTGCTCCTACGCCTGTACCTCGTGGATAACGAACAGCAGCAGGGCCATCTTGATAGTGATAACCCGTGTGTAGCATTTGGCGGCACTCATTTTCATCACTCGGTGCCATGATCACCATGTTGGGAATACAGCGCAGAAATGAAAGGTCGAATGCCCCCTGATGAGTTTGTCCATCAGCGCCGACGATACCGCCACGGTCGATAGCAAACAAAACAGGTAAGTTCTGGATAGCAACATCATGAATGACCTGATCATAAGCACGTTGCAGGAAAGTAGAATAAATCGCGACAATCGGTTTATATCCCCCGATTGCCAGCCCTGCTGCAAATGTCACAGCATGTTGCTCGGCAATGGCAACGTCAAAGTATTGTTCAGGGTACTCACGAGAGAAACGTACCATGCCAGAGCCTTCTCTCATAGCTGGAGTGATCGCCATGAGTTTTTTATCTGTGGCTGCTTCTTCACACAACCATTCACCGAAGATTTTGGAAAATGTCGGGCGGGTATCCGTACTTTTGGGCAGAGAGCCAGTCGATGGATCAAATTTAGGTACAGCATGCCAACTGATAGGATCTTTTTCCGCAGGAGCATAACCACGGCCTTTTTTGGTCATGATATGCAAAAATTGAGGCCCTTTGAGTTCACGCATATTTTTCAATGTTTGCGTCAGTGCTAATACGTCATGACCATCAACCGGACCAATGTAGTTAAATCCAAGCTCTTCGAACAGTGTTCCGGGAACAACCATACCTTTGAGATGTTCCTCGGTCTTTTTCAATAATTCTTTGATAGGTGGCAGGCCGGAGAAGACTTTCTTACCACCCTCACGCAGAGTTGTGTACAATTTTCCTGAAAGCAATTGTGCCAAATGGTTGTTCAATGCTCCAACGTTCTCGGAAATAGACATTTCGTTGTCATTGAGGATGACAAGCATATCAGGATCAATATCACCTGCATGGTTCATAGCTTCAAAAGCCATACCTGCGGTAATGGCGCCATCACCAATCACACAGACTGTCTTACGACCCTTACCCTCATGTTCTGCTGCAATTGCCATACCCAATCCGGCACTGATTGAGGTCGATGAATGACCGACACATAGCGTGTCATATTTGCTTTCATCTCGCCACGGGAAAGGGTGGAGACCATTTTTTTGGCGAATAGTGTCAATACGGTCACGGCGTCCGGTCAGAATCTTATGTGGATAGGCCTGATGACCGACATCCCAGACTAAATTGTCAAAAGGTGTTTTATAAACGTAATGAAGTGCGACCGTTAATTCGACAGTTCCGAGACCGGAAGCAAAGTGCCCACTGGAGCGACTGACACTGTTTAGCAAAAATTGGCGCAGTTCATCGCATAACTTTGGCAAGGTGTCTTTAGGTAGCAGGCGTAGTTCTTCAGGGGTTTCCGCCAGTGCCAATGTTGGATATTTCGCTATATCAATGCTCATGCTATGCCTGTTGAAATTTATGCCGGTTAAAACGCTATGCACGTTTAAATTGAAGATTAAGAACCCTGGAATTATCAGTATGTAATTACTGGGCTCTCCCTATAAGGCCATGTTCCATTGTATTGTTTTTGGATGTATGTAACCGATAACTTACAAAACGGTGATTGTCATGGTCATGACCAGTTTTTTAGCTGTTTCTTTCAATGATGAAACCCGCCAGTTGTTTTAGAATCACAGTATTATAAGATTGATTTTCCAGTTCTGTGAGTGCAGCAATCGCATCTTCATAAAGATCTTTGGCTTTTTTCTGAGCTTGTTCCAGGCCCAATAATGCAGGGTAGGTGCTTTTCCCAAGTTGCTGATCATTCCCCTGACGCTTGCCGATAATTTTTGTATCACCAATGACATCCAAAATATCATCATGCACCTGAAATGCGAGACCGATTGCCTGTGCATATTGATCCAGCCAAGGTAATGCTTCACGACCACGTATACCTGCACTGTAAGCACCCAATCTGACCGCACAACGAATTAATGCACCGGTCTTGTGTTGGTGGATTTGTTCCAGTGCAGCGAGATCAATCTGTTTCCCTTCGGCCTTTAAATCTAATGATTGCCCGCCACACATGCCTGCAATACCACTGGATGTTGCTAATTCAGCAATCATTTCAAGACGGTCAGATAATGCCACATTCGGCATCTCTTGCTTTGCCAGAATTTCAAAAGCCAATGATTGCAACGCATCTCCAGCCAAGATTGCGTGATCCTCGCCAAATTTAATATGGCAGGTAGGTTGGCCGCGGCGCAAATCATCGTTGTCCATTGCAGGCAAATCATCGTGGATCAGCGAATAGGCATGGATACACTCTACAGCGATGGCTGGCGCATCAAGGCTCTCTTTGGAAAGGCCAAACATTTCACCCACAGAATAAACTAAAAATGGGCGCAGCCGTTTTCCACCCAGTACAGCACCGTGTTGCATAGCGGTTGCTAACGGGCTGTCCAAAAAGGGTAATGAAGAAAATGTTGCCATCAACTTGTCATTGATATGTTGCTGGCAATTGCTTAATTGCTCTTCAAAAGGAGCCTTATATTGTTCAGACATAAAGTTACTCAGCATCAGGCGAAAATTCATCAAGTGGAGAATGTGCATCATGATTCAATAAAATTTGCACTCGTTGTTCCGCTTGTTGGAGGGTTTTTTGCCCTTGTCTTGCAAGTTGAATGCCACGTTCAAATTCATTTAATGCATCTTCTAAAGGGAGTTCCCCTGATTCCAAGCGAATGACAATTTCCTCCAGCTCTTTCAGGGAAGTTTCAAATGCTGGTACTTGCTTGGTTTCTGATGTTCGATTTGCCTTAGACATAATAATTTTAAAGTATGATTATTTAACGAGTTACAGTGAGGTAATTTCGTTACAGACTTGCAGAATACCCTACTACACTGAAAGAAATAAATCATTCGTTACCCCTGTTTTTTTTACAGATGCTCTGTTTTTTACAGGAGATATAGTGAGATAGTGTTATACTCTACGCCCTATCCAACTGACCACTTAAGAACAATCATTGATACTATTTGTGATAGTTCAATATTGAATGACTACTATATCTTACTATGAAGTTTATCATTAAATTATTCCCAGAGATTACGATCAAAAGTCAAACTGTTCGTTTACGCTTTATTAAAATCCTTGCCAGCAATATCCGTAATGTGCTGAAAACATTAGGAGAAGAGATTGCTGTTGTTCGCCATTGGGATAATATCGAAGTTCGAACTAAAAATGATAATCTTGGTGCAGAAATTTGTGATGCACTGACACGTATTCCGGGTATTCACCATATCCTGCAAGTTGAAGAGAGAGATTTTCGTGACTTGCATCATATCTTTGAACAAACCTACGAAGCATATGGGCATTTACTGCATGGAAAAACATTTTGTGTCCGTGTGAAGCGTCGTGGTAAACACAGTTTCACCTCCAATGAGGCTGAACGTTATATCGGTGGCGGTCTGAATCAGCATATTGAATCTGCTAAAGTGAAACTGACTCACCCGGATGTGACAGTCAATCTGGAAATTGATCAGGATAAACTGATTCTGGTTAAAGCACGTCATCCGGGGATCGGTGGATTTCCTATTGGAACGCAGGAAGATGTTCTGTCTCTTATCTCTGGTGGGTTTGACTCTGGAGTCTCCAGCTATATGCTGATGCGCCGTGGCTGTCGTGTACATTACTGTTTCTTTAATCTCGGTGGCTCTGCCCACGAAATTGGGGTGAAACAGGTAGCTCACTATTTGTGGAACCGATTTGGCAGCTCCCATAAGGTTCGCTTTGTCGCCGTCGATTTTGAACCAGTTGTTGCTGAAATTCTGGAAAAAGTGGATGACGGTCAAATGGGCGTTGTGCTGAAAAGAATGATGGTCAGAGCTGCTTCCAGGATTGCAGAACGTTATGGTGTGCAAGCAATCGTAACAGGAGAAGCATTGGGGCAGGTCTCCAGTCAGACATTGACTAACTTGAGGCTGATTGATAACGCTTCGGATACGTTGATCCTTCGTCCGCTAATTTCTCACGATAAAGAGCACATTATTAAGCTGGCACGCGAAATTGGAACGGAAGATTTTGCTCGTACTATGCCGGAATTTTGTGGTGTGATCTCTAAGAGTCCAACCGTCAAAGCTGTTAAAGCCAAAATTGAAGAGGAAGAAGGTAAGTTCGATTTTGATATTCTGGAGCGTGTGATAAGTGAAGCCCAGAATTTGGATATTCGTCAGATTGCTGAACAAGCCAGTGAGCAGATTGTGGAAGTGGAAACAGTCACTAAGTTTTCTGCAAATGATGTGTTGTTGGATATCCGTTCACCAGATGAACAGGATGATTGTCCACTGAATATGGAAGGTATCGAAATTCAGTCATTACCTTTCTATAAGTTGAGTACCCAGTTTGGTGATCTATCAAAAGAGAAAAATTATCTGCTTTATTGTGAACGTGGCGTGATGAGCCGTTTGCAAGCGCTTTACTTACGTGAACAAGGTTTTCAGAATGTGAAGGTTTATCGCCCTTAATCTGAGCCAGTACATTTGAAAAAAAATATAAGCTGCTGACGGAAAAAATCTATTCTGCTGGCAGCTTATATTAACAGCTTCACTACTATAGGTTTTGGTAGTTATTGATGCCGGGTGGTAAGACTAATTGAGCTGCAACTTCCGCTGCCTTGTCTTTTCCTTTCAGTAGTTCAATCAGCTTCAGGGCGAAGTCAAAAGCAGTTGCAGGTCCCTGGCTAGTGAGCAAATTAACCCTCTCATCAAAATAAACCCGACGATCGATCCACTTTTCCGGGGCTATTTTATCTTTCATGCTTGGGTAACCTGTCATATTTCCAATCGGGAAAAGCTGATGATATTCCAGTACAACGGCTGGAGATGCGCAGATTGCCGCAATGATTTTACCCTGACTTTGAGCTGTGCGGATTTTCTCTACAACCAATGGACTATCGCGAAAACATTCTGCCCCTTTTATCCCTCCCGGCAGAATAACAGCATCAAAATCTTCATCAACAACATCGACTAAGGGTGCATCTGCAACAATTTTAACGCCACGTGAGCAGGTTAATGTCAAAGCTCCATCGGTCGCTGCACTGGCGATGGTGACATTGATCCCGGCTCTGACCAACAAATCAATAGTTGTGACAGCTTCTATTTCTTCACTACCGTGTGCGAGGCAAATGAGAGCTGAAGCGTTCATATTTCTCCTCCTTGCGTTTGATAAGATGATAAATATGGAGGTTTTCTGTAAGTACCAGCCCATGTACACGGGCCCGGTATAGTAAAAATCCGGTAATATAGTCTATTTCTGTAGGCCGTTGTGCCCGAATATCTTGCCGCATAGATGAAGAGTTTTCAGATGTTCGCTCAATAACATCCATCACGTAATTGATCAGTGCAGATTTGGTGATCTGAAGGCCCTCTTTTTGCATTACCTGATAGATCTCATCACATAATGAATGGATATTTGTGATGTGATGCGATAATTCGCCATTCTTACAATCATAAATTACGGTAAGTGGATTGATAACGCAATTGACGGCAAGTTTTAGCCAGCTAATGGTATAGATATCATTGTGCCATTTTACGTCTGGTAAGGCGTCATGCAAAATTTTTGCTAAGAAACTGAATTTATCAGTATCAGACAACGTAGAACCAATATGGGTTATACCTTGTGATTTGTGATAAACAATACCATTTTCCTGATATGCTCCATGAGTTGTCACTCCCGATAAGATGGGATTGGGCAGAGATAAAAGTTCATCTTGTGTTCCCATTCCATTATGCAGTAATAGGATCGGACAATGAGGAGAAAGTTTGGAGGCAAGGTTATTGATAGCATCAGAAACTTGCCAGGCTTTTAGGCAAACAAGTAACAATTCGCTTTCGAAAAGATGTTTTTCATCATTGGCTGGAAGTTGCTGGTCAAATACCTTACCTTGAAAGTTATCAATATGAACATTGACAAAAGGTTGGGGTGCTTTTAACCATGCCTGAATTTGGTGATGCTGTTGGGATAAGGCAGCAAGCCATAGTTTACCCATCGCACCGCAGCCAAGAACAGTGATTTTCATTGTTCTTCCTTGAGAAATGCTTTCATCGGGAACCTCAAAATTATGCTGATCTGAATTCCAAGCGCGCTAAGATAATGTAAATTCCAAAAGATCACTTAGTGCGGGGAGTATAGATCTTTTGCCAATAATGGAAAGCGGTTATCATGCCAGATTATTGATTAGCTGGAGGTGACTGATAATGCCATCATTTGATATTGTTTCAGAAGTTGATATGCAGGAAGTGCGTAATGCGGTAGAGAATGCACAGAGGGAATTAACCAATCGTTGGGATTTTCGCAATGTCAATGCGAGTTTTGAACTAAACGAAAAGAACGAATCGGTCAAGATTGCGAGTGAGTCTGATTTTCAGGTTAACCAACTGGTCGATATTCTGCGTGAAAAATTTGCTAAGCGAGGAATTGACGGCTCTGTATTGAATATTCCTGAGAATATGGTGCATAGCGGTAAAACCTACAGTGTAGAGGCAACCCTGTTGCAAGGTATTGATACACCATTAGCGAAGAAAATTGTCAAGCTGATTAAAGACAGCAAGCTGAAAGTTCAGGCACAAATTCAGGGTGAGCAAGTACGAGTTACCGGTAAAGCTCGTGATGATCTGCAAGGTGTTATTGCATTAGTTCGTGGCGCAGAGTTGGGACAGCCTTTCCAATTCACCAACTTCCGTGACTAACTATTTTCCGTGACTGACTGCTGATATCAGCAGATTTACTTTTTTCTCTGATCAAAATATTTAAGGGAAGCTGAGTAATTTTAATTAATTATTACAAGTGCTTCCCTAATAAATTCATTATCTATAGGACCCTATTATCTCAGAATTTATTGAGTATGAGAAAACACAAGCTGTTCTAGTTGCTCACGATTAGTTTGTTTAGTATCGACTTTGATATAGGCACTCAGCTCGTCCGGTACAATAATGACATCTTTCACACCCGCTTGAGACAATATTTTCTTTTCCAGAATTTCAGGCGCATTTAATTGAGCTGGCAAGATGAGCCTGATGCTGCTGACATAAGGTGGTTGACGTAATGTGAGGCTGAGAAGAAACCAGAATATGGTGAGAATAATACTGCCCATAAATACTAATGATGCGCCTTGCAGCTCATATAGCATTCCACCGATACTGCCTCCCAGAGCGACACCCAGGAACTGGCTGGTGGAGTAAACGCCCATTGCTGTACCTTTGTAACCTGCCGGGGCTTCTTTGCTGATCAATGAAGGCAAAATCGCTTCCATAATATTAAAAGCAAGAAAGAAAATCTGAATACCTGCAAATATTCCCCAAAGATGTGATCCTAAAGACCACAAAACAAATTCAGCAATAAACAACATGCCGATACAAAGCAAGAAAACTTGCTTCATGCGGCGCTTTTTCTCCGCATAAATAATGAATGGTAAGACGGCAATAAAAGAAATAAGCGTAGTAATTAAATACACTTTCCAGTGTTGTTGAGGAGGAAAACCTGCTTTTTCCATGATCAGAGGCAGAACAACGAAGCTGGACATCAATAAGGTATGCAGACAGAGAATACCAAAATTGAGTTTGAGTAATTGAGGATCAGAAAGTACACGCCGGAAACTGCCCCGGACAATGCCAGATTCACGATTTAATAAATGATGATGTGTTGATGGGACAGCAAATAGCGTTATTAAGATACCGCAACTGGCAAGAATGGTGATCGTACCAAATAAACCATTTAATCCGATGTGATGGGTGATCACAGGGCCGATAACAATAGCAAAAGCAAATGTGATGCCAAAACTGATACCAATAAATGCCATTGCTTTTGTACGATTTTGTTCGCGGGTAAGATCTGATAATAATGCCATGATTGCAGCAGAGATTGCCCCTGCACCTTGCAAAGCTCTTCCGGCGATAATTCCCCAAATAGAGTCGCTAAAGGTGGCAATGATACTACCTAATACAAAAATGAGTAGTCCACCTATTATCAAAGGCTTTCGACCAAATTTATCTGAAAGTAACCCGAATGGAATTTGAAATATTGCCTGTGTTAAGCCGTAGATACCGATCGCAATTCCTATCAGGGCTTCGGTGGCATCCTGTAACGCTAAACCGTAGGTCGTCAGGACAGGTAAAACCATGAACATGCCTAACATGCGTAGAGAAAAAACGGAACCTAAGCCCCATGTTGCCCGGAGTTCAAGGGGAGTCATTTGATTATCGTTCATGGATACCTGATACCTCAAAAAATTCGATATAGCATTTAGCTTAGAAAGGAATGAATTGATACAAGATGCTCATTTCATACAGATTACTAACGAATTGGTTACTAAATCATGTTTATCAAGAGTGACCTAAGCGAAGTAATTTATTAATGTTTGTAAGAGATAAAGAAAGGAAAAATGACAAGGGAAACAAACCCTTGCCATTTTGATATTATCGGACGTAAGTCAGCATTATTTCTGGAGATGCTGAAGAATCTACAGACATCATGACGCTTAATGACATGATAGCAACAATAGAAAATACAAATAACTTACGAGCCCAGATATGGTCATTAGTGGTTTTATAACCGGATAACGCCATACCTAGCCACCAAATACTTACTGCAGCAGCGACAATCAGGTACTTGTAACCTGCATAGCCACTGATTGCCAACATCAGCGTGGCAACCATAAATGCCAGAATATAGAGGGTAATATGGTTTTTGGCCACAGAGATACCCTTAATTACAGGCAATACTGGAATATTGGCAGCCTGATAATCTTTGAACCGAAAAATAGCAATGGCGTAAGAGTGAGGCATCTGCCATAAACTGAAAATCAACAACAGAATAAGTGCCCCTGTGTCAAATTGACCGGTTACTGCACAATAACCAATGACAGGGGGCGCAGCGCCTGACAAGCTGCCAACCAGCGTGCCGTAAATAGACTTTCTTTTCATATAGAGGCTATAGACCCCTACATAAACGACAAACCCGATGAGAGCTAACTGCATTGCTAAGGCATTAGCTGCCACATAGAGCAGCACAATGCCAGCAATACCTAACACTGAGGCGTAAATCAGGCTGATTTTCGGATCGATAAGCCCTTTCACAAGGACCCTTTCTTTTGTTCTTTCCATGATTCTGTCGATATCGCGGTCGATATAGTTGTTGAATACACAACCTGATGCTACCACCAGCGATACCCCGACCATTGTTGCAAAGAACAAGGGGTAATCTATTACGCCCTTGGAAGCGAGTAGAAAACCACCAATCGCAGAAATTAGATTTCCGAAAATAATTCCTGGTTTGGTCACTTGCAGGTATTGCTTAATCATTTAAATCAACCCTTAATCAACCATCATATTGATATTCAGGTTGTACATAATCCACAGAGAGCCAACAACAACAATAGCGATGACCAGTATTGTGAATATTAAGGCAACGAGATTCCAACGCTCTTCAGACGATGTATTCATGTGCAGGAAGCAAATGAAATGAACAAAGATCTGAATAACAGCCATAACAACTACTGTTGTCAGGATTGTGCTGTGCGAAGCAGTGCCATCCATCACCATCCAGAATGGGATCACGGTCAAGATAACTGACAGAACAAAACCAATCATATAGGTTTTGAAACTACCGTGGCTGGCGCCGGAATGAGAAGTATTTGGATGACTCATTACATAGCTCCCATCAGATAAACGACAGTAAATACACAGATCCATACTACGTCAAGGAAGTGCCAGAACAGGCTCAGGCAGTTCAGACGCATATGGTTCACGTCAGTCAAACCGCGGCGTGAAACCTGAATCATCAGAATGACGATCCAAATCAGACCAAAGGTTACGTGCAGACCGTGAGTCGCAACCAGTGCGAAGAAAGCCGACAAGAATGCACTGCGGTCAGGGCCATAACCTTCCATGATCAGTTTATGGAATTCATAAACTTCCATTGAGACGAAACCTAGGCCGAACAGGAACGTAACGAATAGCCACAAATTAACCTGGCCGACTTTGCCTTTGTTCATGCTCAGCATGGCGAAACCATAAGTGATACTACTGAACAACAGCAGGAAGGTTTCTACCAAGACAAATGGCAGTTCAAAAATCTGTTTACCTGTTGGGCCACCCGCAGTGCCATTAACTAATACTGCATAGGTAGCGAACAGACTTGCAAACAGAATCAAGTCGCTCATCAGGTAGATCCAGAAACCAAAGATTTTGTTGGCTCCTGTGTCGTGGTGCCCATGAGCGTCATGGGCGGCTGTATTGTTAAGGGTTTGAGTCGACATTATTTTACACCTGCCTTTCTCAGTTCTTCGTAACGCTGATTTTCAATTTTCTCGACTTCAGCCACTGGAACGTAGTAATCAACGTCTTCGTCAAAGCTTTTCACGATGCAACTGATGATAATGCCTGCGAAACTTGCAATAGCCATCCACCAGATATGCCATATCAACGCAAAGCCTAAGACCAGACAGAATGCACTAATGATCACGCCAGCACCTGTGTTTTTAGGCATATGAATTTCTTCATATTTAGCAGAGCGCTTATATCCAGTGCCCTTTTCTTTCATGTCCCACCATGCATCACGAGTCTGGATGTGTGGAACTTCTGCGAAGTTATAGAACGGCGGTGGAGATGAAGTTGACCATTCCAGAGTACGAGCGCCCCATGGGTCACCAGTCAGATCGCGGTTTTGTTCACGGTCACGAATACTCACGTAGAACTGGATAACCTGGCACAGAATACCAATTGCGATAAGGACAACACCACCTGCTGCAACAACCAGCAGAGAATGGAATTCTGGGTTGATATCCTGGCTCAGACGACGAGTCATTCCCATAAAGCCCAGAGCATACAGAGGCATAAAGGCAACAAAGAAACCTGTGATCCAGAACCAGAAGGCGCGGACACCCCATTTTTCATTCAGTGTGAAACCAAATGCTTTCGGGAACCAGTAAGTTGTACCCGCGAAGCAGCCGAATACAACACCACCAATGATAACGTTATGGAAGTGAGCAATCAGGAACAAACTATTATGCAGTACGAAGTTCGCACCAGGTACAGCCAGCAGAACACCGGTCATACCACCAATGGAGAAAGTGACCAAAAAGCCGACAGTCCACAGCATAGGTGTTTTGAACTCGATACGGCCACGGTACATGGTGAACAGCCAGTTGAAGATCTTAACCCCGGTTGGGATAGAGATAATCATTGTGGCGATACCAAAGAAGGCGTTAACATTCGCGCCGGAGCCCATGGTAAAGAAGTGGTGCAGCCATACAATGAACGACAGAATGGTAATAACGATTGTCGCCCACACCAACGAGGTATAACCGAACAGGCGTTTTTTCGAGAAGGTTGCAGTGACTTCAGAGAAGATACCAAAGACAGGCAGAACCAGAATGTAAACTTCAGGGTGGCCCCAAGCCCAGATCAGGTTGATGTACATCATCATGTTACCACCCATATCGTTGGTGAAGAAATGGGTGCCCAGATAACGATCTAGGGTTAACAGTGCAATAGTGACTGTCAGAATAGGGAACGCAGCAATGATAAGTACGTTGGTGCACAGTGAAGCCCAAGTGAAAACTGGCAATTTCATCATGGACATGCCTGGTGCACGCATGCGCAGGATGGTCACGAAGAAGTTTACACCAGTCAGCAATGTACCTACACCGGAGAGCTGAAGGCTCCATATCCAGTAATCAACGCCAACTCCAGGGTTATATTCCAGGCCGGACAGAGGCGGGTAGGCCAGCCAACCCGTTTGAGCGAATTCACCTACACCCAGAGAGAGGTTGATTAGAGCGACACCTACAACAAATAACCAGAAACTCAGAGAGTTCAGGAATGGGAATGCAACGTCACGTGCTCCGATTTGCAGAGGAACCACAATGTTCATCAGACCAACAACGAAAGGCATCGCCATGAAGAAGATCATGATAACGCCGTGAGCGGTAAAAATCTGATCATAATGGTGCGGGGGCAGGAAACCTGCTTCACCAGCGGAAGCCAGGGCTTGCTGTCCACGCATCATGATGGCATCAGCGAAACCGCGCAACATCATTACCATAGCAACAACAATGTACATGACCCCGATTTTTTTGTGGTCGACGCTTGTCAGCCATTCAGTCCAGAGCCATTTCCATTTACGGAAATAGGTTAGGGCACCAACAACTGCCAGTCCCCCAAGTAGTATCCCAATCAATGTCACCACAATAATGGGTTCATGTAATGGGATCGCATCAAGTGTTAATTTTCCCCACATGTCTTTATTCCTCAACACCTGCATGAGCCGGCTGACTCATATTCATATTATGACCTGCAGCTTTACCATGTTCTGTTTTTTCGTGACCGGATACACCAAACATACCGCTATGGCCCATATCACCCATAAATTTGGCGATCGTTTCTTGGAACAGATTTGGTTTCACGCTTGAGAAGTATTCAACTGGGTTGTTTTGGCTAGGTTTAGCTAACGCATTGAATGCTTGTACGGTATCCAGGGTTTTAGATGATGCTTTAACTTTCTGCACCCACTCTTCAAAACCTGCACGATCCTCAGTTGCTGTTGCAGTGAATTTCATGCCGGAGAAGCCATGTCCACTATAACTGGCCGAGAATCCGTCGTATTTACCTGCTGAGTTAGCAATTAAATGCAGTTTTGTCTGCATACCTGCCATTGCATAAATCTGACCACCTAACTGAGGGATGAAGAAAGAATTCATCACAGAGTCTGAGGTGATTTTGAAGTTAATTGGCACATCTTTAGGGAATACAATTTCATTTACAGTTGCAATACCCTGTTCTGGGTAGATGAATAGCCATTTCCAGTCGAGGGAAATAACTTCAATCGTTACCGGTTTCACATCACTGTCTAGTGGCTTATATGGATCGAGTTGATGAGTCGTTTTCCATGTAATCGTTGCCAAAGTGATGATAATCAAGATAGGCACAGTCCAGACGACAAGCTCAATTTTATTTGAGTGTGCCCAGTTTGGACGATAGGTAGCAGATTTATTGGCTTCCCGGTAACGTAAAGCAAAAACGATTGCCATTACGATAGCCGGGATAACAACGATCAGCATCAGGCCAAACGCTGTCAGTATCAGCGTTTTTTGCTCAACGCCGATCGCCCCTTTGGGATTCATCAATACCATATCACAACCACTTAGCATTAAAATGGCTGCGAGTAATGACGATAACCCAATAGTTTTTTTGTATTTCATAAGTCTCATTGAGCGACCCCAGATAACAAAAGCTTTATTGTCGTTTCATCAGTGCGGGCATTCTACGGTAAGGTTACCGGAGTGTAAACAATTGTAATAGAAGCAGGATGGCTTGTAGGCTTTTTATGCTAGAGGGATCACACGCAATATGAAATTTAACAAAAAGTTAACTTCGGGTCGTTATTGTATCTAAGAAATCAAAATAGGCAATATTTTTAAACTAACTCTCTATTTTTCAAAACGATTTTTTTGATGAAAATCACAGGTTAGTATTTTTGAACTGACTTCTTGTTGTAATGAAATGATCATTTTTGGTATTGATGAGCAGTTTGATACTGCTCATCAGTTAAACTAATTATTAGAAGTTATATTTTACACTGTAAACAATACCATCCTGAAGGAAATCTTCGCCTAGTTTATTATTGGCATAGCGATATTGGATACCGGTCGTAAAAGAAGAGTGTGGAGTCCACCATAATCCCAGTGCCCCGTTAACGCCATCACGGCCACCGTTGCCGTAACGTTTATTACGATTCAGTTCGATTTCATTCCAGTTTGTGACACTGAATTTTTGCTCCCAAAGATTGAAATCGTATCCTGCAACCCAGCCTACGACATAACCGTTATTTCCTGAGTAGAAAGTTTGGTCAACATAGTGCAGGGCAACAAAAGGTTTGAACCACAGACCTGCAAAGGTTGTGTTATAGCCCAATCCATAGAGTGTATTTACTTCATGGAAGTTGCCACCGTTAGCTTTTCCTGGTTGTGAGTAGGTTCCATAAACGTGCCCATAAAGGTTGAAACCTGTTTCTCCCAGATAAAAACGTCCTGTTGTTTTGAAAGCGTAACGTCGGTTATCACCAGGTTGTGCAGTTTTGCTGTTAAATGGGTTTTCTAAATCAAAGAAGCTATATAGCTCTCCCCAACTGAAACCCGCTCCACCTTCTAGTTCCAGATAAGCAAAGTCATCTTTGTGAGAAGTTTGCCCTGTTTTGTGTGTAGTATGTTTGCTCCAGTCAAGGTAGTTCATGCTGACATTGGCAAACCCCCACTGATATTCCGCGCTGGCTGAAGCAGAAACCAAGGCAGTAGCAACTGCGGTGAGTGTCAAAATATGTCTTTTCATAAATTCCCTTTATGTGGTTTTTTAGATATACAAAAAATATTTTGGATAGTCCGAAACAAAATGAATGCGAACGTGATGTTTATTAGTATAAATATTTCCCCGTAAAAAAAGATGTTTCTTGGGTCACATAATTTCAGTTTTTATTTTTTATTGTGATAATTATCACTAAATGGAACAACACAAAACTGAACTTTATCAGCCTTGTGTTGTAACAGGTAAAATTTTAAACAAGTTTACTTTTTTTCAATGCGACATAATCCAGGATACCTCCCAGCAGCAATCCTATGACGCCAATGACAACGCTCCATGACAGCATGGGGTATATAAAGTCACTTATTTCATTAAAAAGTTGGATATATTCCGGGGAAATAAAAAGTATCAAAGTGACGAAATGAGTGATTATAAACAATAGGCTGCTTAAAATTAACCAGGTAATAAAAATCAATGCGGCCAATGTCATGGTCATAAAGGCCAAGCGATAATAGCTACTAAATAACGTCCGCGGAATGAAACTATCGGTCTTTTGAGTATAGGCCAGCGTATTACGACATACCAACAAGAGAGCAAGACCCGGTAATCCAATCACAACAGAAAACAGATAAAATATTGACCAACCATGAGCCTCGGCAAACCAGCCTGCAATTGGGCCGACGTAAACTCGTCCCACAGCGGATAATGCAGAAAGAAGAGCAAATTGGGTTGCTGAAAATGATTTATTACAAAGTGTCATGAGTAAGGCAACAAATGCTGCTGTGCCCATACCGCCACAGATATTTTCCAGAAAAATAGCGCCACCCATGACATAAATATCCTTGGGAGTGACGGCAAGTATCCAATAACCGAAATTTGAAACGGTTTGAAGGAGACCAAAGATCATCAATGCACGGAACAGGCTCCACTTCTGCATCAAATAACCACCATACAGAGCCCCTATAATAGTGGCAGCCAGGCCAAGGGTTTTATTAATCATACCGACTTCGGCCGGATTAAACCCTACTCCGCGAATAAGAAAAGGGGTGCTGAGTGAAAGGGCAAAAGCATCAGCCAGCTTATACAGCACAATTAAGAGCAGAATAAGCCAGGCATTGTTTCGACTAAAAAAGTCAAATAAAGGCTCAAATACAGCCTGATGTAATGTTTTTGGTGGCGCTACGTCAATCTGAGGTTCTTTAGCAGTAAGAGTGGCATAAACGCCAATCAGCATCAGACCTGCCATGAGCCAGTACATGCTATTCCAGCCAATATAAGTTGTCATCCATAGAGCCAGACCACCGGAGACTAGCATTGCCAGCCGATATCCCAGTACAGAAATTGCCGCTCCGGTTCCCCGTTCTTCTTGTTGAAGTAAATCGGTTTTATAGGCGTCAAAAATGATATCTTGAGAAGCCGAGAAAAAGGCAACAGCAACAGACAAAGCAGCTAACCACCATAAATGTTGCGATGGGTCGAGAAACCCCATTGTCCCGATACTGACAATGAGTAAAAGCTGGGTAATGAGCATCCATCCGCGCCGACGTCCTAAGAACGAGGGGGAATAGCGATCCATAGTAGGTGCCCAGAGAAATTTAAAAACATAGGCTTGACCGACTAAAGTAAAAAAGCCGATAGTTTTGATATCAATGTCTTCGACAGTCATCCATGCCTGTAATGTTCCTGCGGTGAGGGCAAGGGGAAGACCAGAGGCAAAACCCAATAAAAGAAGAATACGGTAGTTGCGTATTGTAGATAAACTCAGTGTGTGATTCGTCATAAACCCTTCCAATACTTTCTGCCCAGAATCTATCAAAGGAAAGTTCAATAGGATCAGGCAGAAAGTCTATATCTTGTTACCTGTTATCGAACATTCTGTTTAATGAAGGTGCTGATTGACGAATCTTGAGCCATGTCTGCAATCACATCAGATAATACAATATTAACGGCATCAGCTATTTTGGCGTTAGTTGCGTTTAATGGACTCTGAGCATTATAGCTGGTGCGGTAGTTTTTGATTTGCTTGCTACCATCTTGAGCATAAACAACAATTGAGATTTCCGCTTTCGCTGAAATATCGTGGCGCAGGCTTCCTTCCTTTACTGTCGCATAAAGCTGATTCACTATGATTTGTAAATTGGCATTCGCCGGAGAACCAATCATATAACCACGAGCAACCATTTGTTTTTCCAAAGCTTCTTGCAGTAAAAAGCGTAAATCACGCGAAGGCAGCAGCGTAACTAATTTTGCATTGCGGTTAATTTGGGCCAGGGCTTGAGATTGCCGATGGTCGACCCCACTAATACTGATTGTGATCGCTTTCATTGTAGGATCTACCGATGGCAAGGTAATTTTAGGTTGAATAGCCAATGTATTGCTGGTGTCTGCACAGCCAGATAAATTGACTAGAAAGAGAAGTACAATAAATGGAGTCAATATTTTCTTTAGCATGTAAGTGTTCTCATTCAGAATACGGATACCCAATATAGTAATACAGGTAGTATGGACCGTTGCAATCATAGCATTGCTGTAAGTCACGGCATATCACTAATGCTTACTAATTGAAAGATATAGAGAAATGCTTAAAGGAAATTCTATAAAAGATATTTGGATGCCCTGATATTATAAATCACGGGAAATAAACTAGAATCAATATATGGTTGATTAATAACCTTTGGTGACTAAGGAGAATGAGATGGTTCGTCAGGAAATAGAAACAAAGTTACAGGCGGCATTTAAGCCTTCTCATCTGGAAGTGATCGATGAAAGTTATCGTCATAATGTACCAGCAGGTTCTGAAAGCCATTTTAAAATCATTGTGATCAGCAATGCGTTTGTTGAGCAGAGAATGCTCAACCGCCATCGCTCAGTATATAGTGTTTTGGCTAAGGAGATGGAAGAAGGAGTACATGCTTTAGCGCTTCATACTTATACAGAGAAAGAATGGGCTGGATTAGAAGATACCGTTTTAGCCTCACCTGCATGTCGGGGAGGAAGTACAACGACATCAACTTTATGAAGTTGTTCGGTATAACAATACTGTATGACAACGTAATCCTTAATTTTTTATTAATTTGGTTTTCAAGTTAGACTACAGCCTTCGGGCTGTATTTTTGTTTATATTCATACTGAATGGCCAATATCATGATGTAGCCATTGGGCAATGCATATCACATTAAGTCAACGAATAGTGCATGCTTTTGTCTGCAATTCTCGACTCATACTGTCTGCATCGCTATAATGCTGCGTCTAAATTTTTACAATAGTTTCGTTCGGGGCGCTTCTGAATCACAGGGATTCTCGGTTTTTAAATGCGACCGCCCCGGTTCTTGAAGAGTGATGTAATTTGCCTGTTTTAGACGTTGCACCATTCTGAAGTTGACCGAGCACTATGATTTTTTTGAGGTAACAAGATGCAAGTTTCTGTTGAAACAACTCAAGGCCTTGGGCGTCGTGTATCAATCACCGTTCCTGCTGCCGACATTGAAAAAGCAGTTAACAGTGAATTGGTTAATGTAGCGAAGAAAGTTCGTATTGACGGTTTCCGTAAAGGTAAAGTACCTATGAATATCGTCAAACAGCGTTATGGCGCTTCCGTTCTACAGGATGTTCTCGGTGATTTGATGCAGCGTAATTTCGTTAATGCAATCATTGAGAATAAAATTAATCCAGCTGGCGCACCAAGCTACAAACCAGAACAGTTTAAAAACGGTGAAGACTTCGTTTATGCAGTTGAATTCGAAGTTTATCCAGAAATTGAACTGAAAGGTTTGGAAGACATTGAAGTTGAAAAACCAGTTGTTGAAGTAAAAGATGCAGACGTTGACACAATGCTGGAAACTTTGCGCAAGCAGCAGTCTGACTGGAAAGAAACTGAAGCAGCAGCAGTTGCAGAAGATCGTGTAACTGTTGATTTCAACGGCTCTGTTGATGGCGAAGAGTTCGAAGGCGGTAAAGCAACTGATTTCGTTCTGGCAATGGGACAGGGGCGAATGATCCCAGGCTTTGAAGAGGGTATCGTTGGTCACAAAGCGGGCGAAGAATTTACAATCGATGTCACTTTCCCAGAAGACTATCATGCAGAAAACCTGAAAGGTAAAGCAGCGAAGTTTGCTATTAACCTGAAGAAAGTTGAACAGCGTGAACTGCCAGAACTGACTGAAGAATTTATTAAGCGTTTTGGTATTGCTGATGGTACTGTTGACGGCCTGCGTGCAGAAGTTCGCAAAAATATGGAACGCGAACTGAAAAATGCGGTACGTAACCGCATTAAAACTCAAGTTTTGGATGGTCTGGTTAAGACTAACGAAATTGAAGTTCCGGCAGCGGTTGTTGATGGTGAAATCGATGTACTGCGTCGTCAAGCAGCTCAGCGTTTCGGTGGTTCTGAAAAACAAGCTTTGGAACTGCCTCGTGAGTTGTTTGAAGAGCAGGCAAAACGCCGTGTTGTTGTTGGCTTACTGTTAGGCGAAGTTATCAGCAGCAATGAGCTGAAAGTTGATGATGAGCGTGTTAATGCACTGATCGAAGAAATGGCTTCTGCTTACGAAGATCCGAAAGAAGTTGTTGAATACTACAGCAAAAATCAAGAAATGATGAACAATATCCGCAACATTGCTCTGGAAGAGCAAGCGGTTGAATTGGTTCTGAGCAAAGCAAAAGTTTCTGAAAAAGAAACTGGCTTCAATGATCTGATGAATCAGAACCAATTGGCATAAGTTTCATTTATTGATTACCTGAGATGATGAATTTTTCTCTCAGTGATGTAAACCCGCAAGCTTGGCCTGCGGGTTTTTTATTGTTCTTGAAAAAAACAGATTTAACCTCATATCCTTTCTTACTATTATGTAAAGGCTTACTACTTTTTATAGAGGGATAGTCCTCTGTTAGTTAACTTTGGATCATGGTCATCATCGCTTATCTCACGTAGAATCGGTTATAAATGGCACCAGCGTGAGTTCTATTAGGAGACGAAAATGTCATACAGTGGCAAGCAAAATCAATATGCACCTAACATGTCTTTGGTGCCGATGGTGGTTGAACAAACAGCACGTGGAGAGCGTGCGTTCGATATTTATTCCCGCTTATTAAAAGATCGAATTATTTTTCTGACTGGCCCAGTTGAAGATCATATGGCGAACTTAATTGTCGCTCAAATGCTATTCCTGGAAGCAGAAAACCCAGAAAAAGATATTCACTTATATATCAACTCACCGGGTGGGGTTATCACTGCGGGTATGTCTATTTATGACACGATGCAATTTATTAAACCAGATGTGAGTACTATTTGTATGGGGCAAGCCTGCTCAATGGGGTCCTTCCTGCTAACAGCCGGCGCAGAAGGAAAGCGTTTTTGTTTGCCAAATTCCAGAGTTATGATCCACCAACCTCTGGGCGGATTCCAGGGACAGGCGACAGATATTGAAATCCATGCGCAGGAAATACTCAAAGTTAAAGCTCGTATGAATGAATTGATGGCAAAACATACGGGACAGCCACTTGAGAAGATCGTCGAAGACACAGAACGTGACCGTTTCTTGTCAGCCTCGGAAGCCGTAGAATACGGATTGGTTGATAGTGTATTTACCCATCGAAACTAATTTATTGATAATTAATTTATTACTCCAACACTATAATTTTAAGGTGACTTTTTGTGCTAACACCTAATTCGGCGGAGTAATGACAGCGTTTTTTCTGTTATGCCAGAGAGACTGGGATAACAGCTCATAAAGTGAGGTTGACTGATGACAGATAAGCGCAAAGACGGTTCAGGAAAGCTGCTGTATTGCTCTTTCTGCGGGAAAAGCCAACATGAAGTTCGGAAATTAATAGCTGGCCCGTCAGTGTATATCTGCGATGAATGTGTCGATTTATGTAATGATATCATTCGCGAAGAAATTAAAGAGCTAGTACCACATCGTGAGCGTAGTACATTACCTACTCCTCATGAAATTCGTCAACATTTGGATGATTATGTCATCGGTCAGGAAATGGCGAAAAAAGTGCTGGCAGTGGCTGTTTATAACCATTACAAGCGGCTACGTAATGGAGACACTAATAGCGGTGTGGAGTTAGGTAAAAGTAATATTCTGCTAATTGGTCCAACAGGCAGTGGTAAGACTTTGCTAGCAGAAACCCTTGCCCGTTATTTAGATGTGCCTTTTACTATGGCCGATGCAACGACTTTGACTGAAGCGGGCTATGTTGGGGAAGACGTAGAAAATATTATCCAAAAACTTTTACAAAAATGTGACTACGATGTACAGAAAGCACAGCGTGGTATCGTTTATATTGATGAAATAGATAAAATTTCTCGTAAGTCTGATAACCCTTCAATAACTCGTGACGTATCGGGTGAAGGTGTTCAACAAGCACTTTTGAAACTGATTGAAGGTACAGTGGCTGCTGTTCCCCCTCAAGGTGGTCGTAAACATCCACAGCAGGAATTCCTTCAGGTTGATACGTCTAAGATTTTGTTTATCTGTGGTGGAGCGTTTGCCGGTTTAGGCAACGTTGTCAGCCAGCGTTTGAATGTCAGTTCTGGAATTGGTTTTAGTGCTACAGTTAAAGGCGAATCAGAGAAGGCGACAGAAGGTGAATTGCTTGCTCAGGTTGAACCGGAAGATTTGATCAAATTTGGACTTATTCCTGAATTCATTGGCCGTCTGCCTGTTGTGGCAACGTTGGGTGAACTCAATGAAGAAGCGTTGCTCCAAATCTTGCAAGAGCCCAAAAACGCTTTAACAAAACAGTATCAGGCTTTGTTCAATCTGGAAGGTGTTGAGCTGGAGTTCAGAAAAGAAGCGCTGACAGCGATTGCGAAAAAAGCAATGGCGCGTAAAACAGGTGCACGTGGACTTCGTTCAATTGTGGAAGGTGTTTTGCTGGATACAATGTACGATCTTCCATCAATGGAACATGTAGAAAAAGTTGTCGTTGATGAGAGCGTTGTTGAAGATAAATCCGCACCATTATTGATATATAGCAAGCCGGATGCTCAAGTTTCTGGTGAGTGACGAAAATGGGGTAGGAAGCACCTGCTATCAATACGCATTAGAAAAAATAAAATGAGGGAGAATCCCTCATTTTGCTTTTTGCAGACATAGCCTATTGAATGTCAGTTTCCTGTCCCCATATATTTTATATTCTTTGAAGTGAAACTCGTGAAAACCGTGTTTCACGAGATTCCTAAAAACTGGCGAAAGCTAAACGAAGAGAGAGCTCTATGAACCCTGAGCGTTCCGAACGCATAGAAATCCCTGTATTGCCTTTGCGCGATGTAGTGGTTTACCCACATATGGTGATCCCTCTGTTTGTTGGGCGAGAAAAGTCGATTCATTGTCTGGAAGCAGCAATGGATCATGACAAACAGGTCATGTTGGTAGCGCAGAAAGAAGCATCCACTGATGAACCGGGAGTCAATGATCTGTTCTCCGTAGGTACAGTAGCTTCTGTTTTACAGATGTTGAAATTACCAGACGGTACAGTGAAAGTTTTGGTTGAAGGCTTGCAGCGTGCTCGTATTACAACATTAACAGATAATGGAGAGTACTTTTATGCGCAGGTTGAATATCTGGATTCCCCGATTGTTGATGAGCGTGAGCAAGAAGTTCTGGTAAGAACCGCTATTAATCAGTTTGAAGGTTATATCAAACTGAATAAAAAAATCCCGCCGGAAGTGCTGACATCATTGCACAGCATTGAAGATGCAGCAAAATTGGCAGATACCATTGCTGCCCATATGCCATTGAAAATCAATGACAAACAGACTGTTTTAGAGATGTCTGATGTTGTTGAACGCATTGAATATCTGATTGCTATGATGGAATCAGAAATCGATCTGCTACAGGTAGAAAAGCGTATTCGTAATCGCGTCAAAAAACAGATGGAAAAAAGTCAGCGCGAATACTACCTGAATGAGCAAATGAAAGCGATTCAGAAAGAATTGGGTGAGATGGATGATGCACCTGATGAATATGAAACTCTGAAACGTAAGATCGAAGACGCCAAAATGCCAAAAGAGGCGCGGGAAAAAGCGGAAGCTGAACTGCAAAAATTAAAAATGATGTCCCCAATGTCGGCAGAAGCAACAGTTGTTCGCAGCTACATTGATTGGATAGTGCAGGTTCCCTGGAACGCACGCAGCAAAGTGAAAAAAGATTTGGTAAAGGCGCAGGAAATCCTTGATATAGACCATTATGGTTTAGAGCGAGTGAAAGAACGTATCCTTGAATATCTTGCAGTGCAAAGCCGGGTCAGTAAAATCAAAGGTCCAATTCTTTGTCTGGTTGGGCCGCCAGGTGTGGGTAAAACCTCACTGGGTCGCTCCATTGCTCGAGCAACAGGGCGTAAGTATATTCGTATGGCTCTGGGTGGTGTACGTGATGAAGCTGAAATACGTGGGCATCGTCGTACCTATATCGGTTCAATGCCGGGTAAATTAATTCAAAAAATGTCCAAAGTAGGCGTTAAAAACCCACTGTTCTTGTTGGATGAAATTGACAAAATGTCATCTGACATGCGTGGTGACCCTGCTGCTGCTTTGCTGGAGGTACTTGATCCTGAACAAAACGTGACATTTAACGATCACTACCTTGAAGTGGACTATGATTTGTCCGATGTTATGTTTGTGGCGACATCCAACTCCATGAATATTTCGGCACCTTTGTTAGATCGTATGGAAGTGATCCGTTTATCAGGTTATACCGAAGACGAGAAGCTAAATATTGCCAAGCGTCACTTATTGCCGAAACAGATCGAACGCAATGCCTTGAAAAAAGGTGAATTGATTATTGATGATGGGGCGATTATTAGCATAATCCGTTATTACACCCGTGAAGCTGGCGTGCGTAGTTTGGAACGTGAAATTTCCAAGCTGTGTCGTAAGGCGGTCAAGGCTCTGTTGATGGATAAGCAGCTTAAGCATATTGAAATCAATGCAGATAATCTGAAAGATTATCTGGGCGTTCAAAAAGTGGATTATGGTCGTGCAGATACCGAAAACCGTGTTGGTCAAGTTACAGGGCTTGCATGGACAGAAGTCGGTGGTGATTTGTTGACAATTGAAACAGCCAGTGTACCGGGTAAAGGGAAATTAACTTATACCGGTTCGTTGGGTGAAGTGATGCAAGAATCTATTCAGGCCGCATTGACTGTAGTTCGGGCTCGTGCAGATAAGTTGGGTATCAGTTCTGATTTCCACGAAAAACGCGATATTCATGTTCATGTCCCAGAAGGTGCAACACCGAAAGATGGCCCAAGTGCAGGTATTGCAATGTGTACAGCACTGGTTTCTTGTCTGACAGGTAATCCGGTTCGTGCTGATGTAGCGATGACAGGTGAGATTACTCTGCGTGGTCTTCTCTTGCCTATCGGTGGTTTAAAAGAAAAACTGCTGGCAGCTCATCGTGGAGGAACTAAAACGGTCATTATTCCTTACGAAAATAAACGAGATCTGGAAGAGATCCCTCAAAACATAATTCAGGATTTGGAAATTCATCCGGTTAAGCGTATAGAAGACGTTTTAACTATTGCTTTACAAGATCCTGCGTTTGGTGCTGAGGTTGTCTCACTAAAGTAGTACAAAAATAGTGAGCTAACTCAAGACTCTTTATAAAAATTAGGTTGGTAAGTCAATTCAGGCTTGCCAGCCTTTTTTTGTCTCATTAAGTTAGTTTAATCTAAAGATCTGATTAAATATTTTGCTGTTCTATAATTTCTTGCTAATACTGGAATTGGTTGATATGACGGCAAGACCGTTGTGTTATCCGTTCTAAATCGGTGTTTGTTATAATAGTATACCTAATAGATTTCAAGTTGCATTGTGGTGGCAAAAGAACGAATCCTCAGTAGCATAGATAACTATGTGACCGGGAGTTGTTGTAAAGGGTAGCGCAGCCAATAAAAGAGGTAACTTGAAAGATTAAAGGTATAAAACTAAATGGGGATGATAAAAGTGAATAAGTCACAACTGATCGACAAAATTGCTGCTGATGTAAATATTTCTAAGGCGGCTGCCGGGCGTGTAGTAGATGCATTCATTTCTTCAGTATCTGATGCATTGAAAGGTGGTGATGATGTCGTTTTGGTAGGGTTTGGCACATTTACTGTACGTGAGCGTGCTGCTCGTACAGGACGCAACCCTCAGACAGGCAAGGAAATCAAAATAGCAGCAGCAAAAGTACCCGCCTTCCGTGCAGGAAAAGGGCTGAAAGATGCGGTCAACGGGTAATGAACATAAATAACCTGCCACATTTACTGTGACAGTTATAAACTGACTGGATTAAATTGATAGTTAGAATATAAGCGCATCACTTGGTTGATGCGCTTTTTTTCTCTTAGCGTTCGAATTAGCGTAAGATGATAGTTTCTTTTTCACTAAAGCGGAGTTTTACGTCTTTATGATGGACAACCTACGCACGGCGGCAAACGGCCCAGTGCTTAAAATCGTGTTGGCTCTAATTATCCTGACCTTTTTGGTGACAGGGGTAACCGGCTACCTGTCAAGTGAAGGCGGTAATTATGCTGCCAAAGTGAATGGTCAAACCATTAGTCGTGCTCAGTTAGAGCAGGTATTTCAACAAGAAAAAATTTCATTACAGGAAAGATTGGGAGATCAATTCTCAACTCTGCTAAGTGATGAACAGCAAGTGAGACTGCTGAAACGTCAGTCATTGGATAGTATTATTAATGCGATTTTACTTGAACAATATGCAAATAAGCTAGGTCTATCAGCAAGTGATGAGCAAGTAAAAGCAGAGATCCGCAAACAGCCTTATTTCCAGACCGAGGACGGCAAATTTGATAACAATAAATATCTGGAAACGTTAACCAGAGTTGGCTTGAATCCAGATGCCTATGCGGAACAAGTTCGGCAGGAATTGATTACCCGTCAACTTCGTGCAACGTTACTGGGTTCAGAAATTGCTTTGCCGACAGAAATTAAACAGATGGCAGCGTTGTCTTTGCAAGAAAGAACGGTTCGTTTGGCAACTCTCGAACTGAAATCAGTTGAAGCAAAGCAGACAGTAACAGAGCAAGAACTGAAAAATTACT
Source organism: Xenorhabdus sp. SGI246 (assembly GCF_040838225.1). NCBI lineage: Bacteria > Pseudomonadati > Pseudomonadota > Gammaproteobacteria > Enterobacterales > Morganellaceae > Xenorhabdus > Xenorhabdus sp. SGI246. The sequence goes on along the minus strand of NZ_JBFPEZ010000016.1, from coordinate 104,713 downwards.
ATGATATGAATAGTAAACGTTTCACAGTGCCTGAGAAAGTTAAAGTCAGCTATATCAAGATGGATGCTGCGGATGAACTGAAAAATGTTACTGTAACTGATGCTGATATTGAAAAGTATTATAAAAATAACCTGTCAAAATATACACAACCAGAAAGGAAGAAATACAGTCTTATCCAACTTGCGTCTGAAGCCGATGCAAAATCAATTCTTGATGAATTGAAAAAAGGGGCCGATTTCAGCAAATTGGCAGCAGAAAAATCGACAGATAAATATTCTGCTCAGCAAGGAGGGGATCTTGGCTGGATGGAAGACAGCTCTTCACCTGATGAGATCAAATCCGCCCATTTAACGGAAAAAGGGCAATTCTCTGATGCCATCAAATTATCTAATGGGTATGCAATCTTCCGTTTGGATGACATTAAACCTCAGGTAGTTAAGTCATTAGCGGATGAACGTACAACAATAGAAAAGACGGTAAAACAAGAAAAAGCAATTGATGCGTTTTATGCATTGCAGAGAAAAGTCAGTGAAGCTGCTGCCAATGATAATGAATCCTTAGCTTCGGCAGAACAGGCCGCTGGTTATAAAGCTATTACCACTGATTGGTTTGACCGAGATCATATCCCGGCGGATATTAATTTTAGTCAGGTCGTTCAGGCTATTTTCTTTAGTAATTTGATGGATGATAAAGGCGCTTCAGGAACTAACTCTGATGTAATCTCTGTTGACGGTGACAGGGCTTTTATTATTCGGGTGGATGATGTTAAACCTGAATCCATTCTGCCATTTGAAGAGGCTAAAACCCAGATTACTGAATTGGTAAAACGTCAAAAAGCTGAAAAACAGTTACAGGCTGATGGTGAGAATCTTCTTACAGCATTAAAAGATGGTAAAGGAGAACAAGCTCTAAAAGCGGCAATGCTCCAGTTTGGTGAACCAACACTAATGACACGTATGCCACAAGACAACCCGATTACTGATGTGGTATTTACCTTGCCTCATCCCAAAGATGGTAAGCCAGTATATGGATTAGCTCATGATGAGCTTGGCAATGCTGTTTTGATTCAATTGGATAAAGTTGCACCTGGCTCTGTTTCAGAAGAGCAGATTAAACAATATATGATGGATGAGCAGTATCAGATGGGTAATGCTATGCTGGAATCTTTGGTCGCTAACTTACGTGATAATGCTGAAATTAAAATAGGGCAAATTGAATAAATTGCGATGTTACTCGCAACTGACTTTGCAAAACAGTAATTGAAAAAGGCCACTTTCGTGGCCTTTCGCATATTTGAATCTTTCCTGTTGTTCTGAATTTTTGTTATGGCACTCTTTCCTCCATCAACAAAACATGGAGACATTTTTATGAAGTATTTAAGGATATTATTTAATTCATTTATTCTTACTTTTGGTATTAGCATGCCGTTATCTCATGCTATTGCAGCAGGAGAATCTGATAATAAAGTGGTACTGACACCATCATCTGATCTGCATAAGACCACTATTGAGAAAAGCGAACCAAGGGATAAGGAAGAAAAAGCGCTCTCAGGAAAAGGAAGCATTAATATCAATACAGCAAATGCTGAAGAATTAGCGAAAGAACTTAATGGTGTTGGTGCCAAAAAAGCACAGGCAATTATTGAATATCGTGAAAAGTATGGCCCATTCACAGCAATTGAGCAGTTACAGGAAGTACAAGGCATTGGTCCTGCTTTTATAGAGAAAAACCGGGATAAATTAACCTACTGATTAAAAGCCCTCTTGATGAATGTGCTGATGATTTTATCAAGAGGGTTGTGATACTGATCAAGAATAATTGATTAAACGCTATTGTAATTAAAATGTTTTGCTATTGTTAATAATCTTACTGGTCAGATGAGTTGAAAGGAAAATAGCAATGAGTACGATTATAAAAGTCAGAGGTTATCATATCGATGTTTTTCAGCATGTAAACAATGGACGTTATTTGGAGTTTATGGAGGCGGCTCGCTGGGATTTACTCGCTGAAAGTGACATGTTACGATGGCTAAATAATAATAAAATTGCTTTTATTGTAGCCAATATCAATATTAACTATCGTCATCCTGCTGTATTAGGAGATGAGTTGGAAGTGAAATCGTCTTTACAGGAATTGCGTAACAAAAGTGGCTCTTTTTTCCAGGAAATTATACGCAAAGGCGATAACCGAATTATCGCTGATTCTATGACTACATTTGTTTGTGTTGATTTAAAAACTCAACAAACGTTGGTGTTGGACGGTGAATTAAGAGAATGGTTTGATAAGTTTAAGAATGAAGCCGTGAAGTGAGGAGTGAGAGGTATTTTTCCCCTCACTGATACCTGAATTATCTAGTTAAGCTGTGTTTTGGATTTCATTTCTGCCATTGTGGTCTTGGCATTGTTTAAATAAAGATTTAGTCCATTAGCTCGAAGATGGCAGGCGGCGCACTCACCACAACCATCACCCTGTATTCCGTTATAACAAGTGAGAGTTTGAGTGCGAACAAAATTCAGTTTCTGGTAATAATCAGCTAATGCCCAGGTTTCCGCTTTGTTCAGCCACATTAATGGAGTTTCAAAGCGGATATCTCTAGCGATACCGAGACAAACAGCATTATTCAGGGATTTGACAAATTCATCGCGACAATCAGGATAACCGGAAAAATCAGTTTCACAAACACCGGTGATAACGGCTTCAGCCTCAATCTGATATGCGTAAATCGCTGCCAGAGTTAAAAACAAAATATTACGACCGGGAACAAATGTATTCGGTATGCCACTTTTTTCGCTTTCACTGAAATCGGGTACGGGAATGTTGTCTCTTGTCAGGCTGCTGATAGCAAGCTCATTTAATAAAGTAACATCAAGTACTTTATGGGCAGCCGCTCCCAGCTCTTTACCGATACGGCTGGCAACATCAATTTCAGCTCGGTGGCGTTGACCATAGTCAAAAGTAATACAGTGAACTTCATCATATTGGTGAAGTGCTTGAATTAAACAAGTGGTGGAATCTTGTCCACCACTGAATACAACAACAGCTCGTTTCATGATACCTACCTCTTTAAATTGAAGGAGATATGTTACTCATAACTATTGAGTTTGGGTAGTTGCGTGAGATATAGCGTGATGTCACCGATATTATTTTTGACCCATTCTGGGTTGTAATAAGTATCAAGGTAACGCTCCCCGCTATCACATAACAATGTCACGATTGAACCCTGCTGGTTGTTGTCATGCATTTTTTGGGCTAGTTGCAAAGCGCCCCAGACATTGGTTCCTGTTGATGCTCCCGTTTTTTTGCCAATGAGCTTTTCGAGCCAGTAGATGGTGGCAATCGAAGCACAATCAGGAACTTGGAGCATATCATTGATAACATGAGGTATAAAAGATGGTTCGGCACGTGGACGCCCGATACCTTCGATTTTACTGCTTGTATTTTTGCGTATTTTTCTGCAATTTTGGTGATAGCAGTCGTAGAAAACGGAGTTCTCAGGATCAACAACAATGAGTTTAGTGTTATATCCTTGATAACGCATATAACGGCCAAGTGTTGCGGACGTTCCGCCAGTCCCTGCACTCATGACAATATAAGTTGGCTCAGGGAAAGGTTCTAATTCCATTTGACGGAAAATGCTTTCTGCAATGTTATTGTTGCCCCGCCAGTCAGTGGCTCGTTCAGCATAAGTGAATTGATCCATATAATGACCATTCAGTTCTTTTGCCAGGCGTTCTGATTCTTCATAAATCTGGGCTGAATGTTCTACAAAGTGGCATTTACCGCCGTAAAATTCGATTTCCTGAATTTTGCGTTTAGCAGTACAAGCGGGCATCACTGCAATAAAAGGCAAGCCAAGTAAGCGAGCAAAATAGGCTTCAGAAACAGCAGTACTACCGGATGAGGCCTCAATAATGGGAGTTCCTTCATCTATCCAGCCATTACTGAGTGCATAAAGGAAAAGGGAGCGTGCAAGCCGGTGTTTAAGACTACCAGTGGGATGAGTGCTTTCATCTTTGAGATACAGATGAACTCCAGGAAACATGGGGAGGTTGAGTTTAATCAGATGCGTATCAGCACTGCGTTGATAATCAGCTTGAATAGATTTTATGGCATTGGTAGCCCATAAAGACGACATAAATTGACCCCGGATAAAATACATTTTTGACGTATAGATTACTCTTACATTCGGAGAAATAGATTGTTATTTTTCTGATATTGCGCTTTATTTTTAGGAAATATTTCTACAGGATATAGGTATGTTAGATAAAACAGACCGTAAGCTACTAGAGCTGCTCCAACAGGATTGTAGTTTGTCCTTAAACGCTTTGGCAGAAGCCGTTAATTTGACATCCACACCGTGCTGGAAGCGTCTTAAACGGCTTGAAGATGAAGGATATATTGTTGGAAAAGTTGCGTTACTTAATGGTGAAAAATTAGGGTTAGGTTTGACTGTGATTGTGATGATAAAAACTCAACAGCACAGTAGTGAATGGTATGAACAGTTTGTTTCTTTTGTTAAAGAGATGCCGGAAGTCTTAACATTCTATCGTATGGCAGGGGAATATGATTATTTAATGCACGTAGAAGTTGTTGATATGAAAAGTTATGATCATTTCTACAAACGTATGGTTAATGGGATCCCTGGTTTGATTGATGTAACATCAAACTTTGCAATGGAAAAAATAAAATATACAACGGCGTTACCCATACCAGATTAGATAATTATTCAAATCTCTTTGGTGAAGTGGTCGCCTATCTTTTCATTTTTACCTTGGGAATAGGTTTGTGAGATTATTTTCTCAATTAAGTTGGTATTTTTTCAGTGAATGGCGTCGCTATTTAGGGGCTGTCATTTTCCTTGTGATGATTGCGATATTACAATTAATTCCCCCTCGTTTGGTTGGCATTATTGTTGATGGCATCAGCGCAAAAACAATGTCATCCAATCAATTATTGATGTGGATAAGCATTATGCTCATCATTGCGCTGGCCATATATGGTCTACGGTACGTTTGGCGGGTATGGCTATTTGGTGCTTCTTATCGATTAGCTGTTAAGTTGCGCAGTGATTTCTATCAGAGATTGAGCAGCCAAGATCCTGAATTCTATTTACGTCATAGAACAGGGGATTTAATCGCCAGGGCGACCAATGATGTTGATAGAGTTGTTTTTGCTGCAGGTGAGGGAGTACTTACTTTCGTTGATGCTTTAGTAATGGGCTGTGCTGTACTTATCGTAATGAGTGTGGAGCTCAGTTGGCAATTGACACTATTATCACTGTTACCTATGCCTATTATGGCGTTAGTGATTAAACGGTATGGTCAACAACTTCACCATCGTTTCAAGTTGGCTCAAGGCGCATTTTCTACACTCAATAACCACGCTCAGGAAAGCTTGACCAGTATTCGAATGATAAAGGCTTTTGGGCTGGAAGAGTTACAATCCAGTCAGTTCGAAGAAGTAGCTACTGAGGCAGGACGTAAAAATATGCGTGTTGCACGTGTGGATGCACGCTTTGACCCTACTATCTTCATTGCTATTGCGCTTGCAAATTTATTGGCTGTTGGTGGTGGAAGTTGGATGGTTGTAAATGGTTCTCTGACATTGGGAGAGCTGACCAGCTTTGTCATGTACTTGGGGCTAATGATTTGGCCTATGCTAGCGCTAGCATGGATGTTTAATATTGTTGAGCGTGGCAGCGCTGCATATACACGGATCTGTAGCTTATTACAGGAGCCTCTGGTGATTGAGGATGGTTCACACTCTTTATCTGCTGAGCGCGGGACACTGATAGCAAATATCAACTCCTTTGTTTATCCAGAGCATAGTGTACCTGTTCTTCAAGATATTCGTTTTCAGTTACTACCAGGTCAATTATTGGGAATTTGTGGTCCGACGGGGTCAGGAAAAAGTACATTGCTTGCTTTATTGCAACGCCAGTTTGATATTGCTGATGGCGAAATACTATTTCAATCCCACAATGTTTCTACACTCAGGCTGGAAGAATGGCGATCACGATTGGCGGTTGTGAATCAGACTCCTTTTCTGTTTTCGGACACGGTTGCTGGGAATATTGCCTTAGGGCGTCCTGATGCTACTCAAGAACAAATCGAAGAAGTGGCTCGTTTGGCGAGTGTACATGATGATATTTTGCAGTTACCACAAGGTTATCAAACCGAAGTCGGAGAGCGTGGAGTGATGCTTTCTGGTGGGCAAAAACAACGCATTTCTATAGCAAGGGCATTGTTATTAGATGCAGAGATTCTGATCCTGGATGATGCGCTTTCTGCTGTAGATGGTCAGACTGAGCATCGTATCATGAAAAATCTCAGCCAATGGCGGCAGCAACGTACTGTTATTATTAGCGCACATAGATTATCAGCTTTAGTAGAAGCAGATAATGTTTTGGTGATGCAAGATGGTACGATTTCTCAGCAGGGACAGCATAAACGGCTTATTGCGCAATCTGGTTGGTATTCAGATATGTACCATTACCAACAACTTGAAGCCGCATTGGATGGTCAATATGAGTAATACTGATATGGAGAAGTCTAATACGCGTAAACTCTGGTCATCGTTAAAACGCCTGTTGGCTTACAGTAAAAACTACCGTAAGCCAATTAGTTTGGCTGTATTGATGTTATGGATTGCTGCATTGGCTGAAGTTAGTGGCCCGATGATTATCAGTTATTTTATCGATAACATAGTTTCAACTGGCAATCTTCCACTTGATGTTGTTAGTGGTCTTGCGGTTGTATTTTTGATATTACAGTTGGTAGCGGCTGCTTTACATTATTTCCAGTCCTTGTTGTTTAATCAGGCATCTATTGGCGTTATACAGCAGATCAGGACGGATGTCATGGATTCAGCACTACGCCAGCCTCTGAGTACTTTCGATAAACAACCTGTTGGACAATTAATATCTCGTGTGACGAATGATACTGAGGTCATCAAAGATCTATTTGTGAATGTTATCCCTACCGTTTTTCGTAGTGTTGCGCTGATTGGGGCAATGTTGATAGCAATGTTCTTTTTGGATTGGCGTATGGCATGTGTTGCACTGACGATCTTTCCTGCTGTTTTTCTTGTGATGATAACTTACCAGCGTTTCAGTACACCGATTATTCGACGAGTTCGTATGTATCTTGCTGATATTAACAATGTTTTTAATGAGGCTATTAATGGCATGACTGTCATTCAGCAATTTCGTCAGCAAGCGCGTTTTGGTGAGAAATTGTTTGCCATTAATCGGGCTCATTATCAGGCCCGTATGCAGGCATTACGATTGGATGGCATCCTGTTAAGACCTTTATTGAGCCTGTTTTCTGCCGCAGTGTTGTGTGGTCTATTGTTACTGTTTGGCTTCCAGGGAACAGATTTTATTGGGGTTGGTGTATTGTATGCATTCATCAGTTATCTTGGGCGCCTAAATGAACCATTGATTGAGCTGGCAGCTCAACAATCGTTATTACAGCAAGCTGTGGTCTCAGGCGAACGGGTTTTTGAATTAATGGATAGCCCACAGCAGCAGTACGGTGTTGATCAACAAGTTTTGATGAGTGGCAGAATTGATGTCGAAAACTTAAGCTTTTCCTATCGTAATGACAAAGTTGTGTTACATAATATCAATCTGCATGTACCGTCACGGGGCTTTATTGCGCTTGTTGGGCATACAGGGAGTGGCAAAAGTACGTTAGCCAATTTGCTGATGGGGTATTACCCATGGCAAAGCGGTGACATTTATCTTGATGGACGATCAGTATCTTCTTTCTCTCATACTGTCTTGCGTAATGGTGTAGCAATGGTTCAACAAGATCCAGTCGTCTTAGCTGCCTCATTCTTCGATAATATTACATTAGGGCGAGATATTAGTGAGGAAAAAGTTTGGCAGGTTTTGGAAGTGGTACAACTGGCTGAGTTTGTTCGCAAGTTACCGGGAGGGATAAATTCAAGATTGGGAGAACAAGGAAATACTCTTTCTGCCGGACAAAAACAGCTTTTGGCAATGGCACGGGTTTTGGTGCAAACACCGCAAATTCTGATTTTGGATGAAGCGACAGCGAATATTGATTCGGGAACAGAACAATCAGTGCAGCAAGCGCTACGGATGATCCGCAAACATACAACATTAGTGGTTATAGCTCACCGCCTTTCAACGATTGTTGAGGCTGATTCTATATTCGTGCTCCATCGTGGTGCAATTGTAGAGCAAGGTCAGCATCAACAGCTATTGGCAAGGCGTGGCCGCTATTACCAGATGTACCAGCTTCAACAGGTTGGTGAAACCTTAAATGAACCGCTGCACATTTAGTGTGCATATCGGGAGTGACTGAAAAGGTTACTCCCTGTCTTATATTTCCTATCAATACGAATTCTTTGTAACGATTTGATTAAAAACATTTTTAAATTCTTGGCACTCCCTTTGCAAATATCTTTGTAATGCGTTCCTACAAATACCATTTTACAAATACAGATAAAGACGGGGGGAGTATGAAATTGATCACTACCATCATTAAGCCTTTTAAATTAGAAGAAGTACGGGAAGCTCTTTCTGATATTGGTATACAAGGCATGACCGTTACAGAAGTAAAGGGATTTGGGCGTCAAAAAGGTCATTCAGAGCTTTACCGAGGAGCTGAATACAGTGTCAATTTCTTGCCCAAAGTAAAAATTGATATTGCTACTCATGATGAACGAGTAGAAGAAATCATTCATGTTATAAAACAAACTGCTTTCACTGGGAAAATGGGCGATGGCAAGATTTTTGTTTTTGAATTACTGCATGCTGTCAGGATCAGGACAGATGAAACGAATGATGCAGCACTGTGAATGGGGAGGGGGAAAAATGAGAAAACAATGGTTCGCTATTATCAGCATCATAGCAGGTGTACCTTCTTGTGCTTTTGCTGCGGGAAACACGGTTGATAAAGCTGATACGGTATTCATGCTGATAAATACGATTCTTGTGATTTTTATGACGATACCCGGTATTGCTTTATTTTATGGTGGGTTGTTGCGTCGTAAGAATGTTTTGTCATTGATGTCACAAGTAATTGTAAGTTTTTCACTTGTTTGTGTGCTTTGGGTTATTTATGGATATAGCTTGGCTTTTGAGGCGGGAAACCCTTTTTTTGGGGGATTAAAGCAAGTCATGTTGAAAAACATATCCATTACTGATTTAAGTGGCAGTTTTTATCAATTGATTTATGTCGTTTTTCAGGGAGCTTTTGGTTGTATCACTGTAGCTTTGGTTGTTGGGGCTTTGTGTGAAAGAGTCCGTTTTTCTGCCTTATTGATTTTCATTGTTTTGTGGTTTACTGCTTCCTATATTCCTATGGCTCATATGGTATGGGGTGGTGGTTGGTTGGCTCAGGACGGTGCATTAGATTTTGCAGGTGGAACTGTTGTACATATTAATGCTGCAGTTGCAGGTTTAGTTGGTGCTTACTTACTGGGTAAGCGTTCAGGATTTGGTAAGGAAGCTTTTAAACCACATAACTTACCCATGACATTTATTGGCACAGCAGTTCTTTACATTGGTTGGTTTGGTTTCAATGTTGGCTCTGCGGGGGCCGTGAATGCTATTGCTGCTCTGGCACTAGTGAACACAGTGGTAGCAACAGCGGGGGCAGTACTGTCATGGATTTCTTCCGAATGGTTATTACGCGATAAGCCTTCTCTTTTAGGTGCATGTTCTGGTTGTATTGCCGGACTGGTTGCTATCACTCCTGCTGCCGCAACAGTTGGCATTGGAGGAGCTCTGGTAATTGGTGTGATTGCCGGGATCACCGGTTTGTGGGGCGTAGTGGTATTAAAACGTTGGTTGCGTGTTGATGATGTTTGTGATGTCTTCGGCGTTCATGGCGTATGCGGTATTGTTGGTTGTTTATTAACAAGTATTTTTACTGCTTCCGCTTTGGGGGGAACCGGGTTTGTGGAAGGAATGACTATGCTAAGGCAATTTGGTATACAAGTTATCAGTATATTGGTGTGTGTTGTTTGGTCAGCCGTAACTGCTTATTTCTCATTCAAGATTGCTGACCTTGCGGTTGGGTTGCGTATTAGCGTTGAATCAGAAAGAGAGGGATTGGATATTACTTCACACGGAGAAAGTGCTTACAACTGATCAATTTGTTTAAACGTTCATCTTTCTTTTTTGTTTTGTTGACGATGTTAACCCGTTCTCAAAACATCCCAGGGCACAGTTTATCTATGCTCTGGGGTTTCTTTATTGGGTATATTTTCGCTTACGGATCACACCCTCCTGAGCGGCAGAGGCAATAAGCAGACCTTCACGGTTATAAATATGACCACGAACAAAGCCACGGCCTCCTGATGCTGAGGGGCTCTCAATTGCATAAAGTAGCCAGTCATCCATCCTAAATGGGCGGTGATACCACATTGAGTGATCAATAGTGGCAACTTGAATACCTTTATCCATAAAATGAACACTATGAGGTTGTAATGATGTAGGTAAAAAATTTAAATCTGAGGCATAGCCTAGCAGACAATAGTGAATAAAGAGTTCTTCCGGTAGTTTGCCATTGCTACGAAACCAGACATAACGAATAGGCTCTTCTGATGAATTATTAATAGGACTATGGAAATTAATAGGTTTTATTTCTAACGGGGGAGAAGCATTTCAGGAGGAGGAACCTTTGGCATCGAACCTTGGTGTTTAAAACCTTCTTCATGATTCTGAAAAGAAGCTGTCATATAAAAAATAGGGTGGCCATTTTGTATTGCACTGATTCGGCGGGCACTGAAACTCGCTCCATCACGTAATATTTCAACATCGTAAATAATTGGTTTATGACTATCACCTGGCCGGAGAAAATAGCTGTGGAAGGAGTTCAGTATGCGCTCATCTGCAACAGTCTGCTTTGCTGCATATAGAGATTGACCGATAACTTGCCCACCAAAAACTTGAGGAAACCCCAAATCTTCACTTTGTCCCCGGTAAATTCCTTCTTCGATCTTTTCCAGATGCATCAGGTTGATTAAATTTTGCAATGCCTGACTCATAATGTGCCCTTATTTTTGTAATATTACGTAAGCCCTTATATACCTGTCATATTTCAAATTTGCATCTTTGTTGGCTTCACTCGCTCACCTCAGTGACAGAGTTATTTATGTTCTTGGGAATTAATGAGAGGCTCCTGCCTCTCACCGGAGGCCAGCCTTTGGCTAGGCAAATTCGTTCCCGGCGAATTTGTTGCTCCTTTGCCTTTGTGAAACACGTTGAAACTCATAGGGCATAAAACAATAATATATTAATTTCTGATAGTGTGTTTTATTTTATGAGGAAAATAAAAAACCTATTCAATCTGTAAATTTTTTCTTTATGTTTTCATCATGAAATGAAATGGGGTGTTATTAATTTTATCAATTCTTATTAAAGAATGCGATAAGTATTGGTTTTTATTCTTATTTGTTGATTTTTATAACTATTTTATTTTTTATCAGCATTGTGTGGGGAGGTGGCATGATGATTGATATGAGTATATTTTGAGAAATTTCATAAGCTTCATTACATCATTTTAAATTGATATCTTGGCTACCGAGTTTGTTTATTGATTATTATGTTTGTTAGTTGTTCCAGTCATTTTTATTGATTAGATATTTAGGTTAATAGCTGTTTATATGTGATCAAACACAAATTTTTAAGTGCAATTCTTTAAACAAGCATCTTTCAAACATGATGTTGATTAAATATATTTAAATAGAAAAATATTAATGATCTATCTTATTAAACTATTTTATTTGTTATTTTGGTTGAGAGTACGATTGTAACTCTTATGTATTAGTCCTTAAAAGATGGCATCTCTATTCTGGCTCTGATATGGATTTTGTAATTAACTTGATGGTAATGATACTTAAGCAAATGAATAGGCTTTGGTTTCATGAGGCTTGAGTTGTTTTGTTATTCTATTTGAGCAAATTGTCAGTGATGACATGAATCTATCTATAAGCTGTAGGCTGTTTTGTGTGTTAAAACAATTTTTTTGAAGATTTACCTATCATTGTGGGTAATAAATGGACATTTAAATTGGAGTGGCTTGCTATTTGAGGTTGTATGAAAGATAATAGCCTCCGCTTTGGAGTTTGAAGCTAACATCAATGGGGGCTCTATTGGTTCTCCCGCAATGCTAACTTGTTAACTTGGTCAGGTCTGGAAAGAAGCAGCCATAGCAGGGGATGTGTGTGCTGGGATGTCGCTGGTAGAGCCCTCACCCATTTTCAAGATGCGGTTTTTAGCCTGCCATTTTAACCCACAGTCAGTTTACATCTCACCCAATATATGGGGAGCCGATAATAGTTACCGGCTTTCACTACTTCCTATCTGATCACAGCAGCTTAGCGGACAAATTTCCAAACAGATGACGGGATTTTATCATAGAGTTTATTCATGGTTAGTTCAGCCAAGCGGTGATCAGCGGCGGAATAGAACAATTCTAGTTCATCGTCCGAAAGCTCATATTTATTTTTCTCAATTACACGTTCCAGTGTTTCAATAGAAGTGCATTTTCTCAAACGCATCAGATAGTCAGTTTTAGTCATAATCGCCTTATCTTATTTGGTATAAAAAATAGTTAGGAATATATTTATCAGATTTTGCTTAAAGAAGCGTTTAAATCATGTAACAGAATGTTAGTTAAGTGTTTATTTGTTTTTTGCCACTGTGTCAGTTCAACAAAGCTTATCTTATCATTTCCAAACAAATTATATGTTTCATCCAGATATTTATCAATTAAAGTACTGAAGTTGTAGTTGTCAGTATATTTAATTTTAAAACTCCAAACAAACGCCGTAATGTGTTCGATGAATTCGTTTAGTCTTAAGCTTTTTTCAGAAGTCAGATCGTTTATCCAATGATTATCAGTGCGATTCAATACCGAAAATGCTTCGTAAATTAAATTTTCACATAAGTACTTTAATTCAGCAATATCATGTCTTTTTGGTGAATATTCATCCATAATCACCTCCCGTAAACAACGTAAGGCTTATTTGAGCTAAGGCTTATACATATCAATTATTATAGTTGTTCTTTTAGAATTAAGCCTATCAAAACATGATTATTATTTATTAATAATAAGACTCTATATTTTTTACGTTTACCAACCCGCTTTTTTAAAGGTGAGCAATTTACACTTAGTTAAGGCTAAAAGCCAGTATGCTACTAAAAATACGGATGTAAACACATATGACATCAAATATATTGGATTATACTAATATAGTAGATGTTATAGCAAGTAGGTACAAAAATCATTATATACCCTTCATCTTTCAAATTGCTACTTTTTTGCTGGTTATAGCGTTGGCTGCGTTCACTCACATATGTCATCCAGGCACAGTATCTAGGATAGTTATCTATGGCTTCTGGAGGCTTGTGAGTTGTTTGTTATCACGCTGCAACTTGAATTCGTCTTGGGTATGAGTAATTGTATTGGAACTTTCAAAATCAATATAACATCATTATTACATATATCATCATCAAGGGGGAACACTTTTTACCATTAAAGGTGTAATTAGAAGAAACAGATGTCAAATTACCAACTTATCTTCCATTTATTATAAAAAACGTAAAGATATCACATTTTAAGTGTAGAGCGTTTTTCATAAGTATTTATTTTAACTGTAGTAAAGGTAGTTTTCCGAGTTGGATACAAGATAAGATATTTTTTGTTGATGTCGTTGGGTTGATATAAAAGGCCACATCCGTGGCCTTTTAAGTCAATTACTGGATTTATTGAGGAGATGAAATGTGTTTTATATCCTCACTTTTTTGGCTAAAACGGCGTCTAATTACAACAAAGAATACAGGGACGAAATAGATTGCCAGCGATGTCGCAGCAATCATACCTCCCAATACGCCAGTTCCTACGGCATTTTGAGCACCAGAGCCAGCACCATTGCTCAGAACTAAAGGCATGACACCTAGCATAAAGGCCAAAGAAGTCATCAGAATCGGACGTAAACGCATCCTCGCTGCTTCCAGGGTGGCTTCTATTAGTCCTTTACCCTCCTTCTCCAGCAAGTCCTTGGCGAATTCAACGATAAGGATGGCATTTTTTGCAGACAGACCGATTGTGGTTAGCAACCCTACTTTAAAGTAGATATCGTTGTCCAGCTCACGAATTAAAGTTGCCAGCAATGCACCAATAATTCCTAGTGGTACAACTAACATTACAGAGAATGGTATGGACCAGCTTTCATACAGCGCTGCCAGACAGAGGAACACGACAATTAATGATAGCGCATATAGTGCTGGAGCCTGGTTACCTGACAGACGTTCCTGATAAGACATTCCCGTCCAGTCATAGCCAACACCTGATGGTAACTGTGAAGCAAGTTTTTCCATCAGAGCCATTGCATCACCGGTACTTTTCCCGCGGGCAGCTTCACCGACAATTTCCATTGATGGTAATCCGTTGTAGCGTTCCAGACGCGGAGGACCATAAATCCACGGTTCTTTAGAAGTGTCTATGAATGCAGAGAATGGCACCATTTTACCGAAATAGTTACGGACATACAGCTTACCAATATCTTTTGGCAACATACGGAAAGCTGAATCGGCCTGAACATAGACCTTTTTAACCCGACCCCGGTCGATGAAATCATTAATATAAGCACCACCAAACATCGTACTTAATGTTGTGTTGATATCATTGACGGAAACACCCAGAGCTTCTGCTTTCTCCTGATCAATATAGAAGCGGTACTGAGAAGTATCATCCTGCCCATTAGGACGAACACTCGTGAGCATATCTGGATGTTGAGCGACCATGCCCAGTAATTGGTTACGTGCATTTATCAGCGCTTCATGTCCGAGGTTTCCTCTATCAATTAGCTGGAAGTCAAAACCGCTGGAGGAGCCTAATTCCACAATTGCCGGAATGTTAAATGCGAATACCATTCCTTCCTTGATTTGTGAAAAACGGATGTTAGCCCGGTCCAGGATTGCCGGGACTTTATCTTTTGCAGCCTTACGCTCATCCCAATCTTTTAAGCTGACAAAGGCCAGCCCCATATTTTGTCCCATACCGGCAAAACCAAAGCCGTTTAAGGTAAATACAGATTGAACAACGTCTTTTTCATCGGTATAGAAGTAATCATTGACTTCCTCCAAGACTTTTTGTGTCTGCTCTTGAGTTGAGCCGGAAGGTAGCTGAACCATTGCCAGCAATACCCCTTGATCTTCTTCTGGAAGGAAGGAAGAGGGGATACGCATAAATATCAGAGCCATACCTGCGATCAGCCCAACATAAATCAGCAGATAACGTCCTGTGCTACGTAGCATACGCCCTACACTATCGGTATAGTGATGCGTACTTTTTTCGAACAAGCGGTTAAACCAGCCAAAGAAACCGGTTTGAATGCCATGGCTGCCTTTGGCAATGGGCTTAAGCATGGTTGCACAAAGTGCTGGTGTCAGGATCAAGGCGACAAAGACAGACAATATCATTGCTGAGACAATTGTCACCGAGAATTGACGGTAAATTGCACCAGTCGATCCACCAAAGAACGCCATTGGAACAAATACCGCAGAAAGCACCAGTGCGATACCGACCAAAGCACTTTGGATCTGTCCCATTGATTTTTTTGTCGCTTCTTTTGGCGAGAGCCCTTCTTCCTGCATGACGCGCTCAACGTTTTCCACCACGACGATTGCATCATCTACGAGTAGCCCAATGGCAAGTACCATAGCAAACATGGTTAACGTATTGATGGAGTAACCAAATGCGGCCAGCACGGAAAATGTACCTAGCAATACGATCGGAACCGCAATAGTTGGGATCAGTGTTGCCCGGAAGTTTTGCAGGAACAGATACATGACAACGAAAACCAGCAAGATAGCTTCTGCCAGTGTTTTCACCACTTCGAAAATAGAAATCTTAACGAAGGGAGTTGTGTCATACGGATATACAACGGTCAAACCATGCGGGAAAAATGGTTGCAACTCAGCCAGTACTTTCTTGACAGCTTTAGACGTATCTAAAGCGTTGGCACCAGTTGCTAATTTGATACCGATCCCTGACGCAGCCTTACCATTGAATCGGGCGATGAAGCCATAGTTTTGAGCACCCAGCTCAACAGTGGCAACATCACTCAGACTGATTTTTGAACCATCGGGATTTACACGTATCAGGATATTGCTAAATTGTTCGGGAGAACTTAGACGTGTCTGGGCAATGATGGAAACATTCAGGCGTTGTCCAGGAATAGGAGGTGTTCCCCCTAGTTGACCGGCTGCAACTTGGTTATTCTGATCTCTGATGGCCTTCATGACATCTTGTACAGTTATTTTATAATTGACCAACTTGTCAGGATCGAGCCAGATACGCATGGCATACTGTGTACCAAGCAGCATGGCTTCACCCACACCAGTAACGCGGCTAAGTGAGTCTTTGACATTGGCTCCGATATAGTCGGAGATATCATCCTGAGTCATAGAATCATCTTCAGAAATGAAGCCCGCGACCATTAAAAAAGAATTGGTTGTTTTATCAACGCTAACGCCTTGCTGTTGAACTTCCTGAGGTAACAAAGGCATTGCCAGTTGCAGTTTATTTTGTACCTGCACTTGTGCAATATCAGGATCTGTGTTCGCTTCAAAGGTGAGTGTGATACTCACTTGGCCAGCAGAATCACTATTAGAAGACATGTACACTAAGTTATCGATACCATTCATATTTTGCTCAATAACTTGAGTGACTGTATTCTGTACTGTTGTTGCGTCAGCTCCAGGATAATTTGCTGAGATAGAAATCGATGGCGGTGCAATAGAAGGATATTGCTCCACAGGTAATTTCATTATTGCCAACAGACCAGAAAGCATAGTGATAATTGCAATTACCCATGCAAAGATTGGTCGTTCTATAAAAAACTTAGGCATGAATCCCCAACTCCTTATTGAGATTTTTTGGTTGATTCAGTTTTAGTTGTTGTAGGCTTGGCATCCAAATCAACTTCCGTTGGTTGAACTGTTAGTCCCGGCGCGATTTTCTGCAACCCTGTGACGATGACTCTATCACCTGCTTTTAGGCCCGAGGTAACCAACCATTTGTTGCCAACGGCTTGAGTGGCATTGATATAACGCAATTCCACTTTGTTATCTTTATTAACGACTAGTGTTGTTGCCTGACCACGAGGTGTTCTGGTCACCCCTTGTTGAGGAACTAAAATCGCATTTTTACGCACACCTTCTTCCAGTTTGGTACGGACAAACATACCGGGCAGTAGTTCTTCATTCGGGTTCGGAAAAACAGCACGCATTGTTATGGAGCCCGTTGTTTCATCCACAGTAATGTCTGAAAACTCAAGGTGACCAGTCTGGCTATACATTTTCCCTGCATCAGTGATTAAGTGAATTTTGGGCTTACCGTTTTCTCTCTGAACTGTGCCTTTTGCGATCTCATTCTTAAGTCGCAGATAGTCATCGCTGGATTGCGTGATATCAACATAGATAGGATCAAGTTGTTGAACCGTTGTCAAAGCATTTGTCTGCCCGCCAGAAACCAGAGCTCCTTCAGAGACGGTAGATTTACCTGCACGTCCTGAGATGGGAGAAGTGACTTTAGTATAAGCTAAGTTTATGCGGGCACTTTCCAATGCCGCTTTCAAAGATTGAACATCTGCCGCAGCTTGAGCGTATTCAGAATTTGCTTTATCAAATTCCTGTTTACTAACATATTGTGTACCCAGTAATGACTTATAGCGTTCAACAGTTAAACGAGCGACGCTCTCGTTTGCTTCTGCTCTGGCCAAATTTGCTTTGGCCTTACTGTAATCTGCCTGATAGGTTGCTGAATCAATTTGATATAAAGAATCTCCGGCGTGAACATCACTGCCTTCTTTGTAGTTACGTTTCAGAATGATGCCACCGACTTGAGGGCGTACTTCAGCAACACGATAAGCTGAAGTTCTGCCCGGTAATTCTGTGATCACTGTCAGAGGTTCAGCTTTCAGCGTTACGATACCGACTTCAGGAACCTGCTCGCCAGCAGCCCCTTGCTGAAAATCTTGACTGTCATTACATCCTGAGAGAATGAAGCTGCCTGAAAGTACCAGTAATGTGGCCAGAGGCACAACCCCTCTGATTTTTCGCATAAGTAAACCTCAATTTTTCAATGTAAACTCTCGAATTGATGAGTGCTAACGAGTGAAATTATTACTTCATTGATGAGCGATGCTATAGTACAAACATACATGAATGTATGTAAATTAGCCTCGGTTAAAAAACAAAGTTTATGGCATAAAAATGGCACGAAAAACTAAACAGCAAGCTAAAGAAACTCGTCAACAAATTATAGAAGCTGCGATAAAGGTTTTTTCTGAGCGTGGTGTTTCTGCTACATCATTATCAGATATCGCAATTGCAGCCGGTGTAACACGTGGCGCAATTTATTGGCATTTTAAAAACAAAACTGATTTACTTTTTGCTGCTTGTAAAATGCCTGAAAGCACAATAGATGCTTTTGAAAAAGAGTATCAAGCAAAATATCCCAATAATCCACTCTTTGTATTGAGATCTCTGTTGATTTTTCTGTTAAAAATGATGACGAGTAATTGCCAGAATCGTTTGTTAATGGAAATTTTTTTCCATAAATGTGAGTTTGTTGGAGAAATGTCTTTATTGTCTGAGCAAATTCGGGAGGTATGTATTTCCGATTATCAAAAAATAGAAGACGTGCTGGTTGCTTGTATTCAATCGGGAGAATTGCCTCATGATATCGATCCCAAACGTTCAGCGATTATGCTAAGAGCATTAATGACTGGGTTATTGGAGAATTGGTTATTTGCGCCGGACAGTTTTAATATTCAGGAGCAAGCAGTATATCTGGTGGATAGTTTCATTGATACACTAAAATATAGCCATCACATGCGCCATATTGAAGAAAACAAATTTTGAATAACATGAGATAATTATAAATGGAATCAATTTTATTATGGCCAGTAATTATGTTCTTAAGAGTAACCTCTTGACACTGGCCTGAAAAATAAACATAGCAGTGTTACCTGCACTTCAGTGCTATCATTCCATTATCTGCAAACGATGAGTAGATGAATTCATGATTCCATTTAACCACTATTTGAGTACAGTACTCAATAAGGGGGTCTTGTGCAATAAAAGACCAGGGGTATTGTATTTTCACTTTTTAGGGCTGGTGAGCCTATTTATTCTTCTGTCATGCTTTTTTCATCCAGCTATGGCTGTATTCAGTAGTGATGTTCCAACGCGTGATGATATTCAAAATCAACTTAAAGTGTTGACAGAGCGTAAAGAGCATACAGTTGAAGAGAAAGCCTCAATAGTCGATTTAGAAAAAACGCTCTCTTTCTTTGATAAAATAGATCAAGTTAAGCTGGATTCTGAACAACTTAAAAAAAATTTACAGGAATTACCACAGAAATCACAACAGCTCACCACTGAATTAGCAAGCCTGAAGAGTAATTCCCAACAGAATGAGAATGAATATAAGCAAAATCTGGCTACTTTATCTCTGAAACAACTTGAAACCAAACTGAACAATACACTGAACAACCTGCAAAAAGCACAGGACAATCTCGCCAGTTATAATAGCCAACTGATTGGGTTACAAACTCAGCCAGAGCGAGCACAAAATTTGCTGTACCATAATGTACAACGGTTGCAGCAAATTCGTAATCAGCTTAATAACGCAATCACGGAACAGTCTGAGGTTCGTCATACCGAAATCGAATTATTATTGGTAGAGCAATCTTTCTTGATGCAACAAAAGGACTACCAAAAAGAGTCTTTGCAAGTAAATACCCAGTTACAAACCCTTTTACAGCTTCAACGTGATTACACTTCTTTCCAAATTGAACAATTGGAGCGGTATGTCCAGTTAATTCAGGATATTGTTAATGGAAGACACCTAATTGTTTCGGAAGAAACTGCCAAAGAGGTGCAGAATTCAGATGATACTAATCCTCATATTCAGTCCAATCCGCTGGTCAGGGAAGAAATTGAGATAAATCGAGATCTCAGTGAACGTTTGGTAGCGGCAACACGGGATAATAACCAACTCGTGCAGAAAAAAATTCAGGTAAAGAATTTTCTGGATAGAGCTATCCAATCTGAGCGTGGTTTGAAAGAGCAAGTTAAAGTATTACGTGGAAGCTTATTGTTATCACGCATTTTGTTTCAGGAACAGCTCAAAGTGCCCCGAAATGTCCTGACAAAGGATTTACCCACGAAAATTGCCGACTTGCGGTTAGAACAGTTTGAAATTGCTCAGCAACGTGATCAGCTTTACTTGGTTAATGACTATATCAATCAACTATTGAACCAACATATCAGTGAGATACAAGATGAGCCTCAAGAGGTGGTTGGGGAAATTCGTAATGCGATAGAGCAATTACTTGAGATTCGTCGGGATTTATTGAACCAACTGAACAACCTGCTTGGTCAGCAGATTACACACGCCATTAATTTGCAGATGGATCAACAGGAGTTATTGGATGTGAGTCAATCGCTGGAACAGACGCTTGTCCAGCAGATTTTCTGGGTTAATAGCAATAAGCCTATGAACTGGGCATGGTTGAAATCACTGCCAGCATTAGCTCATGAAGAGCTGACGCATTTTAATATTCATTTTACGACCAGCGGGCTTATCACCGGGTTGCAGAATTCTATTCACTTTGTTATTCCCCTTTTACTGGTAGGGTTTTTTTTACGCTGGCAGACAAAAAGTATTAATGTACAACTAAAGAAAATTTCTACTGAGGTAGGGCAACTACGCAGGGATAGTCAATTACATACTCCACTGGCTTTGATTCTGACGCTGATAAAGACACTGCCTCTGGCTTTTATTATTCTGGCAATAGGTTACTGGTACTCGAAGTCAGGTGATGAGTTAGGGGAGTTGGTTTGGGGATTTTCCCGTCAATTGGCGTTATTTTGGATTGTCTATGGATGCAGTTATCAAATTCTGGATAAAGGAGGGATCGGAGAACAGCATTTCTCCCTGAATAAAGAATTGTGTTCACTATTTCGCAAAAATCTCACGAGATTGTCACTCGCTTTATTGCCGCTTCTGTTCTGGGTAACCCTGGGCGTTAAACATCCACTTCGTTTATCTGATGATGTTATTGGTCAATGTACCGTACTGCTTTGTCTGTTCTTTGTTTTTATATTTATTTTTCCATTTTGCCGTCAGGTATGGCGTGAAAAAAGTTCGCATATGATCCAAACCATCGTGGTAACGACATTAACTTTTGCCCCGTTGGTTCTGATTGTGTTGACGGTATCCGGCTACTTCTATACGACATTACGTTTATCTGAACGTTGGCTTTACAGTGCTTATCTGCTTCTTCTCTGGCATATTTGCTATCAGTCCTGTCTGCGTGGGTTAAGCCTTGCAGCGCGTAGTATTGCGTATCGCCGCGCGGTTGCCCGCCGTCAGGCTCAGGCAAAAGAAGGTGCAGAAGGCGAAGTGGTAGAGGAACCACCAATGGCATTGGATCTCATTAATCAGCAATCATTACGTTTAACCACGATGGTGTTGTTTCTGATCTTTTTTATGGCATTTTACTGGACTTGGTCTGACTTGGTGACGGTATTCTCTTACCTTGATGGAATTAATCTGTGGCAATACAGCACGGCAACAGAGCTGGGAAATGTCCTGCAACACGTCACTTTGAAAGATTTGGCACTTTCCATAGCTATGCTGGTTATCTCATGGGTCATGATGAGAAACTTGCCGGGGTTATTGGAAGTATTGGTACTATCCCGTTTACAGTTACAACAGGGTTCTTCTTATGCCATTAAGACAACGCTGACTTATTTTATTATCGGTGTTGGAGGGATTAGTGCACTGGCAACACTGGGTGTTTCATGGAATAAATTACAGTGGCTGGCAGCAGCACTTTCGGTGGGATTGGGGTTTGGATTACAGGAAATCTTTGCCAATTTTGTTTCAGGTTTGATTATTTTGTTTGAACGTCCTGTTCGTATCGGCGATACCGTCACTATAGGAACATATTCTGGCTCAGTCAGTAAAATCCGTATTCGTGCAACAACAATTACTGATTTTGATCGTAAAGAGGTGATTATCCCTAACCGGGCATTTGTTACAGAACGCCTGATTAACTGGACACTTTCTGACACAATCACCCGCATTATCATTAAGGTGGGTGTTGCATATGGTTCTGATCTCGATAAGGTGAAAGAAGTGATGTTACAGGCGGCGAAAAGTAATCCCCGCGTCATGAACGAACCAGAACCACAAGTTTATTTTATGAGTTTTGGGGCTAGCACACTGGATCATGAATTAAGGTTATATGTGCGGGAATTAGGTGATCGCAGTCGCACGGTTGATGAAGTTAACCGCAGTATAGATAAATTGTGCCGGGAAAATGATATCAATATTGCGTTCAATCAGTTGGAAGTCTATTTGCATAATGGACAGGGAAATAGTCTGCAAGAAGTTCAAAAGACGATGGTTCAGAATTCTGTGGCTCAACCCCCCATGAGCAGGGGTCAACGTTATTCAGATGAACATCCAGCCTCTGACGACAAGCCGCTCTTACCTTAAGGAATGACTTTAAAAAAATGACTTTTAGAATATGCCTGATGATTGTTTATCAGGCATTTTTCTCAGATTGTTGAGACTCTTGTTTTAATTTCCCTTGAAAGTCATGTTTAACGATTTCTAATGCAGCTAATGCGATTTCAGGGGAAATTTCATTGCATTCGAGTAGATAAATAAGATCTACTGCAAGTTTAACTTCAACTGGTGCATTTTCGAAAACCATCACGATTATTCCTCTAATTAATCTGAATGTTCCTGCTTTTCTATCGCTTTTTCTATACGCATCAATGCCTGACGGCAACGAGCAAGCCTTCCTGCCAGAGCGGCGATTTCTCTTTGCAATTTATATTTATTTGCTAATACAACTTGTTGATCTAGTTGTAACTCACGATCATCAATCATTGCCATTAAACGGCGTTCATAATCTTGATGTTCGGCTAATCGTTGGTAAAGATCTCGCTCTTGTGACTGTCGATCAAACTTATCTTCTTGCCTGCGGAGTGATTGGGTGGATAATTCTCTTTTTAGAGCTTCAATTTGCATTACTAAACGTTCAGAGAGAAATTTGACCTGTACAGTACGATTGTTTTTGACACAATGTTTTAACTGAGCCATATTCTGGTTAATTTCCTGCATATATCCACTGAGTTTATTGCTGTGGTGATGAAATAAAGTCTGATCAAAACGAGCAATTGAAAATGGGGTATCGGGCAGGGAAGTTAACTCGGTTGCCAGCATACTGATTTGTTTTTCAAGCACATCTAATAAATTTTGTATACCCATCAGTATCCCGTTATAGTCAATAATCTTTTTGTTAAATTCTATGCCATCCGGTCATCAAAGTTATGTTTAACAACGATGCAGAATGTCATAGAGATTAAGTTTGATACATATCAACAAATATAAGCAGCAATGTGCTTTGTTGTTGCTTTTTTCCGGTAGTTTTCATAGATTTTAGCGTTTTCATTTTTTTAACTGGCTGGCATTAATTATGACCGCTAACGCACAAAAACTGCAATTTATTAAAGATAGTATTGAAACAATACCTGATTATCCCAAAGCAGGCATACTTTTCCGTGATATTACTACGCTATTGGATAATCCCGCTGCGTACCAAGCGACGATTGATTTATTGGTCGCACATTTTGAGGGAAAAGGTATCACCAAAATTGTCGGTACTGAAGCACGTGGTTTCTTGTTTGGAGCACCTGTAGCACTGCGTTTGGGAGTGGGATTTGTTCCTGTCCGTAAAAAAGGCAAATTACCCAGAGAAATATTAAGTGAAACTTATGATCTGGAATACGGTACTGATACTTTAGAAATTCATAAAGACAGTATCAAAGCCGAAGATAAAGTTCTCGTTATTGATGACCTGCTTGCAACCGGTGGTACAATCGAAGCAACAGTTCGCTTAATCCGCCGTCTTGGTGGCGAGGTTTCTGAAGCAGCCTTTATCATTGGTTTACCTGATTTGGGGGGTGCAGAGCGTTTGAAAAATCAGGGTGTTGACAGCTACATTCTTGTCGAGTTTCCTGATCACTGATTGTTCTGATTTTTGTATAATTGATACTTCAGCCTCGCCGTCTATGGTGAGGCTGTGCTAGCATGATAGGCAGTCGTGTTCAATCTCCTCGGTATTCATGAGCTATCAGGTACTTGCCCGTAAGTGGCGCCCACAAATATTTTCTGATGTGATTGGTCAACAACATGTGTTGACTGCATTGGCTAATGGTCTTGAACACCAACGCCTCCATCATGCTTATCTTTTTTCCGGCACTCGTGGTGTGGGAAAAACAACTATTGCGCGTCTGTTGGCAAAGGGGCTGAATTGTGAAACAGGTATCACAAAAACCCCCTGTGGACAGTGTACAAATTGCCTTGAAATTGAGCAGGGACGATTTGTTGATCTGATAGAAATTGACGCTGCTTCGCGAACAAAAGT
The DNA here is from genome assembly GCF_040838225.1 of Xenorhabdus sp. SGI246. Classification (NCBI taxonomy): domain Bacteria; kingdom Pseudomonadati; phylum Pseudomonadota; class Gammaproteobacteria; order Enterobacterales; family Morganellaceae; genus Xenorhabdus; species Xenorhabdus sp. SGI246. The sequence continues at coordinate 80,212 of NZ_JBFPEZ010000016.1, read as the reverse complement.
AGAAGATACCCGCGAATTGCTGGATAACGTGCAGTATGCGCCTGCCAGAGGGCGTTTCAAAGTTTATCTTATTGACGAAGTTCACATGCTGTCACGTCATAGCTTCAATGCTTTACTCAAGACATTGGAAGAACCGCCAGAACATGTGAAATTTCTGTTGGCAACGACTGATCCGCAGAAATTGCCGGTAACCATTCTTTCACGTTGTTTGCAATTTCATTTGAAGGCACTGGATGTTAATCAAATCAGTGGTCAATTGGAGCATGTACTTAAGGCAGAACAAATAGAGAGCGAGGCTCGGGCCCGTCAGCTATTGGCTCGTGCGGCAGATGGCAGTATGCGTGATGCATTAAGTCTGGCCGATCAGGCCATTGCTCTCGGTGGTGGAAAACTGACAGCAGAGATTGTCAGCCAGATGCTAGGCACGCTGGATGATGAACAGCCTCTGGAAATGATAGAAGCGCTAGTTCGTGCTGATGGGCAGATGCTTATGGCTCTGGTTGAGCAGGTTGCAGCACGTGGTATGGATTGGGAAAATCTCCTGGTCGAGATGTTATCGTTGTTACATCGCATCGCCATGATCCAATTGCTGCCTCAGCAACCAGAAATAGAACCGTCTTCAACAGAAGGGCGTTTGCGATTGCTGGCGAAATCAATTTCACCTAGCGATTTACAACTCTATTACCAGGCTTTATTGGTTGGTCGTAAAGATCTCCCCTTTGCGCCGGAGCGCAGAATGGGAGTTGAAATGGCATTATTGCGTGCTTTGGCGTTTCATCCCAAAACAGTTATTGAAGAAACGCCGGAACCCCATAATCATAATGTAGAAACTCCTACTGCATCGGCTATTGCAGCATCAACACCTGCACAGCCGCGTGTTATAGCTCAATCCAAACCTAATAATTCCGGACCAAACAATTCTGTACCTGACCATATTGTTCCTGACAATATGGTTAGCAAAAAATCTACTGAACAAAAAATGCCTCAGACATCAGAGGCAGAATCGGTAGCTGACAGTCCGACAGCAAAATTATTGCAAGCAAGGAATCTGCTTTCTCGCCAAGGAAACGCTCCTCCAAAAAAGGCTGAGCCGGCAGCGTCTGTGAAGACGAAGTCGGCAGGTTCGGCATTGGAGCGATTGGTTACAGTGGCTGAACAACGGCCGCAATCTTTTATTCCTGAGACGCGGGAATCTAAACCTGTAAAACAAGAGGCTTATCGCTGGCGCGCTAAAAATATTGAAAAAAAACCAGTTGCTACGACACCAAAATCGATTAAATCAGCACTTGAATATGAAAAGCCCCCAGAATTGGTGGAAAAGTTAGCGGTTGAATCTAAACAAAGAGATCCATGGGCCGCTGAAATTGATAACTTGAATATTCCAAAACTGGTTCAACAGGTGGCATTGAATGCATTTAAAGAGCAGATTAACGAAAACCAGTTCCGCCTTCATTTACGTTCAAAACAACGTCATCTTAATTCAGCAACAGCGCAGAAAACGTTAACTGAAGCATTGAGTGAATTACATGGTAGACCTATTGAACTCAGTATCATTGAAGATGATAATCCAGCGGTAAAAACACCGTTGGAGTGGCGACAAGCCATTTATGAAGAAAAATTGGCACAAGCTCGCCAATCCATTATTTCGGATAGAACGATTCAAACACTTCAGCAGTTATTCGATGCAGAATTGGATGAAGAAAGTATCCGGCCTGTTTAACCCCGCAGTGTGTATTTATACTGTGTCTACAGCAAAGAGAGAAAATTATGTTTGGTAAAGGTGGTTTGGGCAATTTGATGAAACAGGCCCAGCAGATGCAAGAAAAAATGCAGAAAATGCAGGAAGAAATTGCAAATCTGGAAGTGACCGGTGAATCTGGTGCTGGTCTGGTGAAAGTTACCATTAATGGTGCACATAACTGCCGTCGAATCGAAATCGATCCAAGCCTGATGGACGATGATAAGGATATGTTGGAAGATTTGATTGCTGCAGCATTCAATGATGCGGCCCGCCGTATTGAAGAAACTCAAAAAGAAAAAATGGCCAGTGTTTCCAGTGGAATGCAATTGCCACCTGGCTTTAAGATGCCTTTCTGATGCAAACCAGTCCTCTTCTTGAATCCTTGATGGAAGCATTGCGTTGCCTGCCGGGCGTAGGTCCTAAATCGGCACAACGAATGGCGTTTCATCTTTTACAACGGGATCGCAGTGGCGGTATGCGGCTTGCGCAAGCATTGACGCGCGCCATGTCTGAAATTGGTCATTGTCAGGACTGCCGGACATTTACAGAGCAGGAACAATGTACAATTTGTGCCAATCCTCGTCGCCAGCAAAATGGTCAAATCTGCGTGGTGGAAAGCCCCGCGGATATCCACGCAATTGAACAGACTGGTCAATTTGCCGGGCGTTATTTTGTTCTTATGGGGCATTTATCGCCATTAGATGGTATTGGTCCAATGGATATTGGGTTGGATCGCTTGGAAGAACGTTTGTCTTCTGAAACCCTGTCAGAAATTATTCTGGCAACTAACCCGACTGTCGAAGGAGAGGCAACAGCAAACTATATTGCGGAAATGTGCTCACAATATGGTGTGACTGCCAGTCGTATTGCTCATGGTGTTCCCGTTGGGGGGGAACTCGAAATGGTGGATGGAACAACACTGTCCCATTCTCTTGCTGGCCGGCAGAAAATTACTGATTTGTGATTGTTCCCTCATTATTTTTAATGGGAAATTCCAATGGATGGTGTTGCAGAGAGCACCGCCATCCATAATATTTTATTTAATTAATTGTTTTTACTGAGTTATATAATTAATTTCACATTCTTCTTGTCATCTGAGCTTGAAATTTTTAGGTTTTATCCCCATCTGATTACCATCTTCCGATTTTACATATCTGAACTGGATTTAGATTGAGGTAATAAATGAGCATGAAAGATCAGGAAACCCGTGGATTTCAGTCTGAAGTTAAACAATTATTGCAGTTGATGATCCACTCTCTCTATTCCAATAAAGAAATTTTTCTCCGCGAGCTGATTTCAAACGCATCAGATGCTGCTGATAAATTACGCTTTCGAGCATTATCTGCGCCTGAATTGTACGAAAATGATGCTGAGCTACGTGTTCGTCTGGCTTTAGATAAAGAGAAGAAAACGATCACCATTAGCGATAATGGTATTGGTATGACTCGTGATGAAGTGATCGATAATCTGGGAACGATTGCAAAATCCGGTACTAAGGCATTTCTTGAATCTATCGGCTCTGACCAAGCTAAAGATAGCCAGTTGATTGGACAATTTGGTGTTGGTTTTTACTCTTCCTTTATTGTTGCTGATAAAGTGACCGTACGTACCCGTGCAGCAGGTGCGAAAACAGAAGAAGGTGTATTCTGGGAATCGACTGGTGAAGGTGATTACACTGTTGCAGATATTGAAAAGACAGATCGTGGTACAGAAATTACCTTGCATCTGCGCGAGGGGGAAAGCGAGTTCCTTAATGACTGGCGTCTACGTTCTATCATTGGCAAATATTCTGATCACATTGCTTTACCTGTTGAAATTGAAACCCAAACTAAAAACGAAGAAGACGATTCAGTTACTGTCGCATGGGAAAAAATCAATAAAGCTCAAGCCTTGTGGACTCGTGGTAAAGCTGAAATCAATGATGATGAGTACAAAGAATTCTATAAACATATCTCCCATGATTTCGCTGATCCTCTAAGCTGGAGCCACAATCGTGTTGAAGGTAAGCAGGAATACACTAGCTTACTGTATATCCCTTCTCAAGCTCCGTGGGATTTGTGGAACCGTGAACATAAACATGGTTTGAAACTGTATGTGCAGCGTGTTTTCATCATGGATGAAGCTGAACAATTCATGCCAAATTATCTGCGTTTTGTCCGTGGCTTAATTGATTCTAATGATCTGCCATTGAACGTTTCCCGTGAAATTCTGCAAGATAGTTCCATCACCCGTAATCTGCGTAGTGCATTGACTAAACGCGTATTGCAAATGCTGGATAAACTGGCAAAAGATGACGCAGAGAAATACCAAACTTTCTGGCAGCAGTTTGGTCTGGTGTTGAAAGAAGGCCCTGCTGAAGATGGTGGAAACAAAGAAGCTATCGCTAAGTTACTGCGTTTTGCAACCACTCACAATGACAGCTCTTCACAAACCGTTTCTCTGGAAGAATACGTTAGCCGCATGGCTGAAGGTCAGGAGAAGATTTACTACATTACGGCTGATAGTTATGCTGCGGCGAAGAATAGTCCACATCTGGAACTGTTCCGTAAGAAAGGCATTGAAGTTCTGTTGTTGTCCGACCGTATTGATGAATGGATGATGAGCTATCTGACTGAGTTCGATGGTAAATCATTCCAGTCAGTCAGTAAGGCTGATGAATCCCTTGATAAACTGGCTGATGAGAACAAAGCCGAGCAGGAAGAAGAAGATAAAAAACTTGAACCATTCGTTGAACGCGTGAAAACACTGCTTGGTGAGCGTGTGAAAGAAGTTAAATTGACTCATCGATTGACTGATACTCCGGCGATAGTCACCACCGATGCCAACGGAATGACGACTCAAATGGCAAAACTGTTTGCAGCAGCAGGTCAATCAGTGCCAGAAGTTAGTTATAATTTTGAACTGAACCCTGAGCATAACTTGGTGAAAAGAGCGGCTGACATTCAGGATGATACTCAGTTTGCTGACTGGATAGAATTACTGCTGGATCAGGCCCTGTTTGCTGAACGTGGAACATTGGAAGATCCAAACCAATTCATTCGTCGTATGAATCAATTATTATCCGCTGAACAAGCATAATTTCGTTGAAATTATGGTAATAAACCACGCTTCAACCGAAAATGGAGCGTGGTTTATTTTTTGATTAATGCGAAAACGTTTACCTGTTTTCTTGAGCCATCCCCCATTCCAATGGTATGGTGGTTCGTTTTCTTTAAAAAATACGAAAAAGCAAATAGCAAGGGGATTTACGCGATGCGTATTATTCTGCTGGGCGCGCCAGGCGCCGGTAAGGGGACTCAGGCGCAATTTATCATGGAGAAATTTGGGATCCCCCAGATTTCGACAGGTGACATGTTGCGTGCCGCAGTAAAGGCAGGCACCGAGTTAGGTTTGAAAGCAAAAGAATTGATGGATAATGGCAAACTGGTCACTGACGAGCTGGTGATTGCCTTGGTTAAAGAGCGTATCAAACAAGATGATTGCCGTAATGGGTTCTTGTTGGATGGGTTCCCACGTACCATTCCTCAGGCTGATGCTATGAAAGAAGCGGGTATCAAGGTTGATTATGTGCTGGAATTTGATGTTCCAGACGACATTATCGTTGAACGCATTATTGGTCGTCGTGTGCATGCACCATCAGGCCGTGTTTACCATATCAAATTTAATCCACCAAAAGTGGAAAGCCACGACGATATTACAGGCGAAGAATTGACTGTTCGTAAAGACGATCAGGAAGATACAGTTCGTAAACGCCTGGTTGAATACCATGCACAAACAGCTCCTTTAGTTTCTTATTACCAACAAGAAGCTCAGAACGGTAATACAAAATACTTCAAACTTGATGGAACCCGTCAGGTATCTGAAGTCAGTGAAGAATTAGCCAGAATCCTGGGCTAATTATACAGTCGGTTCTTGATTCATTTTAATTCTGAACAGTTAGAGCAGGCGGTGTGAGTGCCGCCTGACTTTTACCTCACATACCATGAAACTCTCGCTCCATAAAATGTAATATGTGACTATCATAGTGTTTTATTTTTGATTACCAGTCATTTTGATGGAGTGTTGAGGAATGAGTAATCGCAATTATGGTGTTATATTGGTCAATCTTGGCACACCAGATGAGCCTACACCAACAGCAATCAAACGTTATTTGGCGAAATTCCTAAGTGACCGGCGGGTGGTAGATATCCCTGCGTTGATTTGGAAGCCATTCTTACACGGTGTTATTCTTCCCTTCCGTTCTTCCCGTGTCGCTAAACTATACAAAGAAATCTGGACAGAAGAGGGCTCTCCTTTACTGGCTTATAGTATTCGCCAACAAAAACGATTGAGTGAAAAGCTGGGTAATATTCCTGTGGTTCTGGGGATGACTTATGGCTCACCTTCTTTGCCTCAGGCAGTAGATACTTTGTTACAGCAAGGTATTGATCATTTCATCATACTTCCTCTCTATCCCCAATATTCCAGTACAACATCGGCAGCTGTATTTGACAGTATCAGCAAAATATTGCAGGGATATTGTACCATTCCTCATCTGAATTTTATCCGTGGTTATGCAAGGCACCCTGCTTACATTGCTGCGCTGAAGGAAACAGTAGAACAAAGTTTTGAAAAGCATGGTCAGCCTGATCGCCTTATTCTTTCTTACCATGGCATTCCTGAACGTTTAGTTAAGATGGGGGATATTTATCCAAAAGATTGCCTGGCAACAACGGAGTTTTTGTCGCAAGTGTTGGATTATCCGGCAGATAGAATTATGATGACCTACCAATCACGTTTTGGTCGTTTGCCATGGCTAACCCCTTTCACGGATAAGACAATGGCATCGCTGCCAAAACAAGGTGTAAAACATGTTCAGGTACTATGTCCGGGATTTGCATCTGATTGTCTTGAGACATTGGAAGAAATTAAGCAACAGAATAAAGTTGTTTTTTTGGGCGCAGGTGGAAAAAAGTTTGAATATATACCTGCACTTAACGATAATGAGGCACACATTTCGCTGTTCGAACAATTGGTCAATAACATCATCAGATAATGAATTATTGGCAATCATGGATTGTTATTGAACTCCATGTTGGCAAGACCTTAGTAGATACGGATATTTTTGCCTATAGTTAACCAGCATATGTTTTGCGAGTTGTGTGATTTTTTAAGGATATTGCTTCAAAATCAACAAATTCCGTGAGTATGAAGTAGAAACTCGGCGGCAACAATTGAGAAGCAAAATTATTTTGGATTGGAAATGTAGATAATGAGTAATAAACCAGTTAAGTACGCAGATTCTTATGAGGGGCATGCAGATTATTATCATTCAAGGCAAGAAGATGAAATTGATCTGTTTGAACTGTTCTCCGTAATCTTTCAATCAAAATATTTGATTATTGCAGTATCCTTTGTGTTTGCAGTCATTGGCTTTGGTGTTGCATCATTCTTGCCACAAAAATGGACTAGTACGGCTGCAGTGGTGCAACCAGGGCTGGAAGAGTTTCAGCCATTAAAGAACGCATTAACAGAGTTGCATGTTCTTAATCTCGAATCAAATCTGACAGAAGAATCGTTATATAAGCGTTTTGTTGAAAACTATAATTCACGTGTATTACGTGAAGAATATTTGGTGGACACTGATTATTTCAAAGCACTGCTTGCCAGCAAAGATGAAATTACTGCACAGAGCAAAAGAAGCCTGATCGAACAGATTGTAAATAAAAATATTTCCTCTTCCGTACCTAAAAAAGATAAAGATGACGAGTTTTATGAAACAACGCTCTCTTTTAGTGCCGGTACGGCGGAAGATTCTTACAAACTGTTATCTGGCTATATCAAATTTATCTCCGCAGTTGTGCGGGATCAGGTGAAAGATGAACTGAATGATACAGTGCGTCAGAAGCTGGTTTACTCGAAAAAACTCTATGAGATTGATTTAGCCCGTATCACAAATATGCGTGCTACAGATATTGAACGATTGAAGTATGCGATTTCCATCGCCAACTCCGCGGGTATCAAAAAACCAGTCTCTAATGGTGGTGCTATCATTAAGGATGATCCCGATTATTCCATTGCATTAGGTTCCGATGCGTTGCAACGAAAGTTGCAGATTACTGAAGGAATTACCGACTCAACAACGATTGATGCGGATTTGCGTAACCGTCTTTTGAATATCAAAAATCTGGAAACTGTCAATATTGATAAACTTGATTTCCAGCCATTCAGATATATGCAGGAGCCTTACGAGCCGACAACGAAAGATTCACCTAAGCGTGTGTTAATTCTGGTTGGTGCTGGTTTTATTGGCTTTATTCTGTCCATTATGTTTGTCCTGATGCGCCATACGGTGCGTAGCCGTCAGAAGCAGCAGACAGCTTAATATAGTTTTATAAGCCAATGCCTTGTTAGAGGCTTATAATCATCGTAATTTTAGCGGCCAATGTTGTAATAACATTGGTCGTTTTCCTTTTATGGATACCCTTTATGAACACCCGGTTTTTTGTTTCTCTGTGGTATTGTGCCAAACGGGATTATGCTAATATGCCGCATGTTTTGGCTCTATAGCAGCAATCAACTATGAAATTCCCCGGTAAGCGTAAATCTAAACACTATTTTCCTGTCAGCCTCAGAGATCCTCTACTCCAGCCCATCAAAGAGATGACGGATACTGAAAGTAATCGAGCCTATATTGTTGGTATTGACCAAATATTGGTAGATATTGAAGCAAAAGTGGATGAAAGTTTTATTCAACGTTATAACCTGAGCCAAGGGCATTCACTAGTTATTGAGGATGATGTGGCTGAGGCACTCTACAATGAGTTAGCAGAAAATAACTTGATTAGCCATCAGTTTGCAGGTGGAACTATCGGTAATACTTTGCACAATTACTCTGTTTTAGCGGATGATAAATCCGTATTGCTTGGTACTATGTGTAATAATATCCAAATCGGCAGTTATGCCTATTGCTATCTCTGCAATACTTCCAGTCGTATGGACTTAAATCACCTTCAGGGCGTTGATGGTCCAATTGGTCGTTGTTTCACTTTAATAACTGAAAATGGTGAAAGAACATTCGCTATCAGCCCAGGATTAATGAATCAACTCAGTCCAGAAAATATTCCTGAACATATTATTGCGGAAGCGTCGGCGTTAGTCATTACAGCCTATTTAGTACGTTGTAAGCCAGGTGAACCTATGCCAGAAGCGACGATGAAAGCTATCGAATATGCGAAAAAACATAATATCCCTGTTGTACTGACATTAGGAACTAAACACGTTATTGCTGATGATCCTCAATGGTGGCGTGATTTTCTGGCAGAGCACGTTTCTGTAGTAGCCATGAATGAGGATGAAGCTCAGGAACTGACCGGTTTTAGTGATCCCTTGCTGGCGGCAGATAGGGTATTGAATTGGGTGGATCTTGTGTTGTGTACTGCCGGACCGGCTGGATTGTATATGGCGGGTTACACTGAAGAAGAGCATAAGCGTCAGACTTCACATCCATTATTGCCGGGCGCAATTGCTGAATTCAATCGTTTTGAGTTTAGCCGCGCGATGCGTCAGTCTGATTGCCAGAATCCAATGCGGGTCTATTCTCATATTGAGCCATATATGGGAGGGCCTGAGAAGATTATGAACACTAATGGGGCGGGAGATGGTGCACTGTCTGCATTGCTGCATGATATTACGGCCAATAGTTATCACCGCATGAATGTCCCGAATTCCAGCAAACATATGCGCTCTTACTTGACATATTCTTCTTTGGCTCAGGTATGTAAGTATGCGAATAGAGTAAGTTATCAGGTATTGAGCCAGCATGCTCCGCGCTTGACTCGTGGATTACCAGAAAAAGAAGATAGCCTGGAAGAAGCGTACTGGGAACGTTGATATTTACAGTTCAGGAGTATCCCGTTAGTTTTATCAGGATACTCCATACCGCTAATAATTATGCCGCTGATGGATTGGTTGGTGAAAGTGATGGTGGTGGAGTTATTGGGCAACCTACATCATTTTCCGGTAGTATATTAGCCATCGTTTTGGCAATTTCATGTTCTCCAATGATGATGTGATTGGCACCGCGTTCTGTAATGTAAGTGACTTCATCATCGTAATGAGCACGGACAATGATATTGATATCTGGTCTTATTTCCCGCGCATTTTCAACAATTTTACCCGCTTCATAACCATTTGGAATGGTCAGGAATAGTGTACAAGCGCAATCTAGTCTTGCTAATGTCATGATATCTTTCTTGGCCGCATTACCCATTATGGCACTGATACCAGCTTCTCCTAACTCTTCAAATCCAGCACGTGTATCTTCAATGACTACCAGTGGAAAATTTCTTTCTTGTAGATGTTGGCAAAGCAGACGACCAACCCGGCCATATCCCACGACAATGGCATGACCACAAATATTGACAGGGATCTGAGTTTCTTCTTCTAATGTTTCTTCTAATAGCTGTTCTTCAATGGTTTCTGTTTTCTCCAGATAGCGATCCAGCAGGCTGAATAAAACTGGATTTAACATAATAGAAAGAATGGCGCCGGCAAGTATAAGATTACGAGCATCTTCATCCAACATACCTAAAGTTACTCCGAGCCCTGCCAGAATAAAGGCAAATTCGCCAATTTGCGCCAGGCTGACAGAAATTGTCAGCGCAGTACGTCGCGAATGACCAAAGATCTTAACCAACAACATGGCGGCGGCTGATTTGCCAATAATGATAATGGCAAGGGTTCCTAAAATGGCAATTGGCTGTTGTAAGAGGATCATTGGGTCAAACAACATGCCTACGGACACAAAGAATAGAACGGCAAAAGCGTCTCTCAAAGGCAAAGTATCTTGTGCCGCACGATGACTCAATTCTGATTCATTCAGCACCATGCCGGCAAAAAATGCTCCTAATGCGAATGAGGCATCAAACAGTGTCACAGCACCATAGGCGACCCCCAGAGCGATAGTAAGGACGGCAAGGGTAAATAATTCACGGGAGCCTGTACCGGCTGTTCTCGCTAAAAGCCAGGGGATAAGACGGCGGCCGACGAAAACCATCAATAAAATAAAGGCAACAACTTTGCCAATGGTAATAGTCAGTCCAAGCAGTAACTGGCTTATATTTGCATTCTGGTTATCTAAAATACCAGCAGATGCGGGTAATAATACCAGAGTTAGTACCATTGCCAGATCTTCAACAATTAACCAGCCAATCGCAATCTTACCTCGCTGGCTATCAATGAGTTGACGCTCTTCCACTGCTCTGAGAAGTACGACAGTACTCGCGGTTGACAAGCAGAGGCCAAAGACAATCCCACTGAATAATCCCCAACCAAGTAGTTTTGATAAGCCGGCTCCCAGAACAGTTGCAACGGCAATCTGTGCAATAGCACCTGGGATTGCAATTGATTTTACGGCTAATAAGTCTTTGAGTGAGAAATGCAGGCCGACACCAAACATCAGTAAGATCACGCCAATTTCTGCAAGTTCGGGTGCCAGAGAAGTATCGGCAACAAAACCAGGTGTAAAAGGCCCGGCAAGTACACCTGCCATAAGATAACCTACTAAAGGCGAGATTCTTAGGCGCTGTGCAAACATACCGAGCAGATAGGCGAGAAGAAAACCGCCAACAATAGTCGTGATTAGAGGTGTCGAATGCTCCATCAAGGCTCCTTCTAGGCTAGATTGTTATAGATTGTATTATTAGGTGAGGTAATAATTTATTTTACAAATAATTTAAGACAATTGCTTGAAAAATATTCTTTCATATAGAAATGTAGATGATCTACATAAATATAATTTTAATGGTATTTTATGTAGATCTTTTCATGATTTACTCATGTTTACAAAGAGAAGTGATATTAAGAAAATAATATTTTTTAGTATCTTGTACTATTTTTTTTCATTCTTCTTTTCCATATTTGGCAAGAATAGGGTAAAAATACCAAGAAGTGGTAAAAAAGCACAAATTTTATAAACCAATTCTATACTAGTTTTATCTGCTACATAGCCAAGTACCGCTGCCCCGATGCCTCCCATACCAAATGCCAGCCCAAAGAATAAGCCCGCAACCATGCCTGTCTTACCGGGGATCAGTTCTTGTGCATAGACCAGAATGGCAGAAAATGCAGATGCCAGTATCAGACCGATAATGACACTGAGAGCGCTTGTCCAGGATAGCGATACATAAGGTAATAACAGAGTAAATGGAGCAACACCCAGAATAGATCCCCAGATGACATATTTACGGCCAATCTTATCACCAATTGGTCCACCAATAATCGTGCCTGTAGCTACAGCAAACAAAAATACAAAAAGATAAATCTGCGCGTTTTGCACGGAAATACCGAATTTCTGGATCAAGTAAAAAGTGTAATAACTGCTGATACTGGTGAGATAGAAATACTTTGAGAAAATCAGCACCAGAAGAATGATGAGTGAACGGATAATAATTTTTTTAGAAAAACGGGGATGAGGGAGCGGATTGAATACATGGCGTGAAGTGGCACGGTGTTGCATTTTGTACCACTGACTGACTTGTAACAATATGATGATAGCTAACAGGGCCGCCAGAGAAAACCATCCCACATTACCCTTACCATAAGGTGCTATGATGATAGCCGCTAACAGAGGACCAAGTGCACTGCCCAGATTTCCCCCTACCTGAAATAAAGATTGAGCTAATCCAAGGCGTCCACCCGAAGCCATTCGAGCAACCCGTGATGATTCAGGGTGAAAAACAGATGAACCTGTGCCGACTAGTGCAGCGGCCAATAATATAATAGGAAAACTGTCTGCGTAGGCTAACAAAAGTAACCCAGATAGCGTAAATCCCATCCCGATAGGAAGTGAATAAGGTTGAGGGTGTTTATCTGTATATAAGCCGATGAAAGGTTGTAGTAAGGATGCTGTGATCTGATAAGTCAGAGTGATCATCCCAATCTGGATAAAGCTAAGGGTAAATTCAGACTGTAATAGTGGGTAAATTGCTAAAATAAGCGATTGAATCATATCATTCAGGAGATGAGATAAGCTGATCGCACCAAGTATTGAGAAAGCCGTTCCCTGTGTTTTTTTCCGCGGATCTGATAATGAGATAGTATTACTTTGCTTAATTTTGTTCATTGTTTCACCGATCTTATCTACGTTGTCGTGGTGTTGAACTGTTATTTAATTGTTACACCTTAATACATATTAACTTTCTAATAAAATCTTTGCTTATCTTGATATAATTTGATGCTTATCGCAAAAAAATGAAATAAAACTCTATTTAATGGCCTGATTATGTAATCTTGATCGAAAAAAAACCGCGTCGAACGTCGTGTTGTTATTCCATTCTGTAGTGAGTATGTACTTATTCCAGTAAGGTTCCTTGTTATAAAAAAAGTAACGTGCCTTAAACGGGGGTAGGTTTCAACATTCTTGAAAACTAATAACAGATTTATTTAAGGAACATGGAGATACCCGATGAAATTTTCATTTAAAGCGTCAGTATGTGCCCTGGTTGTTTCTCTGTCATTGTCGCCGATGATCGCATCCGCTTGGGAAAAGGATAAAACGTACGATATTACAATCCTGCATACCAATGATCACCATGGTCACTTTTGGCAGAATGATCATGGAGAATATGGCCTGGCAGCTCAGAAAACCGTAGTGGATTCTATCCGTCAGGAAGTTGCTAAAAAAGGTGGTAGTGTATTGTTGTTATCTGGCGGGGATATTAACACTGGTGTGCCTGAATCGGATATGCAAGATGCCGAGCCAGATTTTAAAGGAATGAATCTGGTAGGTTATGACGCGATGGCATTGGGAAACCATGAATTCGATAAGCCTTTGAATGTGCTCTATCAACAGGAAAAATGGGCGACTTTCCCATTCTTGTCAGCGAATATTTATCAAACCAGCACTGGCAAGCGCCTGTTTAAACCATATGTGATATTCGAAAAGCAAGGTGTGAAGATTGCAGTTATTGGCTTAACTACTGATGATACAGCGAAAATAGGTAATCCGGCTAATTTCCCTGATGTGGAATTCCGCATACCTGCCGAAGAAGCGAAAAAAGTCATTGATGAATTGAAGAAGACTGAAAAGCCGGATGTCATTATTGCAGCAACCCACATGGGGCATTACGATGACGGTCAACATGGCACGAATGCGCCAGGTGATGTGGAAATGGCACGTAGCTTACCTGCTGGTTATTTAAATATGATTGTGGGTGGACATTCACAAGATCCGGTTTGTATGTCTGCGGAAAATAAAAACTATAAACAGGTGAATTATGTCCCTGGGACGCCTTGTTTTCCGGATCGTCAAAATGGAACATGGATTGTTCAGGCCCATGAATGGGGAAAATATGTTGGTCGTGCTGATTTCCAGTTTCGTAATGGTGAATTTAAGCTAGTCCATTATCAACTAATTCCTATCAATTTAAACAAAAGGGTCAAAAAAGAAGACGGAAGCACCGAGCGTGTTTACTACACTCATCAAATTCCTCAAAACTCTGAAATGCTGAAATTGTTGACACCTTATCAGGATAAAGGGGATCAGAAATTAGGTGTCAAAATTGGATATGTTGACGGTAAATTGGAGGGCGATCGCAGCAAAGTTCGTTTTATACAGACTAATATGGCTCACCTTGTACTGGCAGCACAGATGGAACGGGCAAACGCTGATTTTGCTGTGATGAGTGGAGGAGGGATCCGTGATTCAATTGAAGCAGGGGATATTACTTATAAAGATGTATTAAAGGTTCACCCGTTTGCTAATCAATTGGTTTATGTAGACTTCAAAGGAAGTGAAGTTCTGCCTTATTTGACTGCTGCTGCGAATATGGAAGCTGATTCTGGCGCTTATGGTCAGTTCTATAATGTCAGTTTTGTGAAAGATGGCAAAAATATCAGTGATGTCAAAATTGGTGGAGAACCACTGGATCTGAATAAAACTTACCGGATGGCAACATTGAACTTCAATGCTATCGGTGGTGACGGTTATCCGCGAATCGATGATTTACCGGGATATGTTAATACCGGTTTTGTCGATGCAGAAGTGTTGAAAGGGTATATTGAAAAACACTCTCCGCTGAAAGTGGCGGACTATGAACCAAACGGCGAAATTGCGCGCAAATGATAATGGGTGAAGGTTAATTATTAGAAAAAAAGACCATCTGAAAATAGATGGTCTTTTACTTACTAGTTGGAACGGTGATAAATAATCTAAAATGGGGATGGTTGAAAATAAATAGTTATCTAATTATTGAATATCATGGTTATTAGTGAATCACTTTCTCCTTTATTTTTAGTTGGTATTATTTTAAAGCCATGGTTTTCGTATAAGTTGATAAGTTTCTTTTTTTTCTGACACTCTAAAATGATTACCCTTCCTCCAATTAAGTATTGTGCTTTTTCAATGATAATGTCTATGGGAGTTAGAATATCTTTAAGTTTTATTGGGTTTTCTTTTAAGGAAAAATTTTTAGCTATTTGACCAATTAAATAAACCTTTAATGAATTTGCATTGTTACTAATACCGTCAAGTTTTTTTATTTTGGACTTAGATAGAGCAAGGTTATGTGTTGGTAACTCCTTAAAGGTCAAGGAAAAGTAAGCTAAGATAACTCCGACTTTATCTAAAATCAAATAAGTCCTTGTTGCATCAGCCATTTCAAATCTAATGGATTTGAAATGTAAAAATGATTCTACATCTTGGTTTAATGGGCATGAAAATGAGCGCAAATACTCTATTGTCTTATCAGCACCAAGAATCATTAATGCTTTATTTAAAGTGAGAATTTGCGTTTTAATATTTCTATTGCCTCTTTTTGTTCAGCTTCAATATCTATATGTTCATATTTGTTATTTCTTGGCCTTCTATTTGCCCTTCGTAACATCTTAATTGCCTTGGGATGGGTGATAACAATCTGCCTGAAAAATGACGAAGTAGCCATTTTTATCTCCTTTTATTTAAATATATTAAGTTACTTGAAATAGTAAATGATATTGTTTTTGCTATATGGGAAGTATATCGGCATTAGATAATTGAACAAGGCCCTGTTTTCAAGAAAACAGAGCCAGCTCGAAAAATTTAACGGAAATTACAATTAGTTTTCAAATTTTGGCAATATCAGCAAATGGACAATTAAGTAGTTGGCATAAATCGGTCGGTGCCAGTTCAATATCCAGGCCACGTTTACCACCAGAGATAAACAGAGTCGGGAGGTTTTGGGCCTGACTGTCAATAACAGTAGGAAGACGTTTTTTTTGTCCTAATGGGCTGATGCCACCTACCAGGTAACCTGTCACTTTTTGTGCCAACTGTGGATCTGCCATATCCGCTTTTTTCGCTTTAAATACTTTGGCGATTTTTTTTAAATCCAGTTGTCCCGCGACCGGCGTGACAGCAACAGCCAGATTTTTAGGATCACCATTCAATGAAACTAAGAGGGTTTTAAAAACCTGCTTAGCATCTAACCCAAGTTTTTTAACCACTTCATCACCAAAATTATGTTCATTAACATCATGTTCATAAGGATAAAGTTTGAAATTAATTTTGTGTTTTTCCAGTAGAGTAACAGCAGGCGTCATGTCATATTTCCTGTAACATTATCTGTATCAATAGTAACTATTAGTCATAGTCTTTATTCCTGTTCTTGTAATAGCTACTGTTGTAACAACTTCAGTAAATTGTTTTCACCCTGGAGATGTAATGCTCCGACAGCCACTAAATATTTTCCTGTCGGTAAGTCATGTAAGCGTTCACTCCATTGGCGATTACGTTCAGTTATCAAGGTCTGGTAAATAACTTCACAGAAAGTCTGTGGTAATGCCTCACTTGCTTGGTTTGGTTTGTAATTCATCCACCAGCTAATCATCATTTGTAAGGTACGGGCGTTAGTATGCCAGTGAACCAGAGTATCTTCTAACAGAGAGATGCCACCATTCGGTAGTTTGGTGAGTAAATTAACCTGAGTATCGGTTCCTTCCAGCTCGATAATATTTTTATCAATGGACCTTGCACTGTTCAGTAGTTGAAAATCAATGCCGTATTGGGGACACAATCCTAAGTATTGAGCCTGAGCGGCCTGTAGGATCAGAGCAACTTGCCATGAAGGTAATGGATCGAGTGACTCTACCGGATGTTGAATCTCGTGGCAGTACTGCTGTAAGGCAGCAAAATGTGCAGATGATAAACGTTGTGACAGTACGACCTGTTCAGGAAATATTTTTCCAAATGGTGAACCAGATTGAGTGATATCTGCTTCGACAATCAGAGAATCGCACTGCTCCAGTTGTTCCAACAGTACTTCGGAAAGTGGATACATATTTTCTGTACCCATATGGATGCTGCCAACAATATGTAATTGTCTATTTTTCGGCAAAGTGACATCAAAAGCAGGATAGGGGTAATATCGTTGGGAATTCAGTCCTAATACATTGCTGAGATATGTCATTAGTTTTCCCATACTACATACTCCGGTAATTGGCATGAATGGGTATGCTAACGCGTTAAAGGTTAACAAGAAAGTGATAAAAGAAAAGCTAAACCCGGTATTGTTTAGCTTTTCGATGTCTGCAATGATGAATATCAGCGTTTAGTTTTAAAGTAAAGTAACCGATTGGCATTGCTGACCACGGTGATTGAAGAGAGAGCCATGGCAGCTCCGGCAATGACTGGATTCAATAATGTTCCGGTTAAGGGGTAGAGAATACCTGCTGCAATCGGGATACCTAGCGTGTTATAGATGAATGCGCCAAATAAATTTTGCTTCATATTACGCAATGTCCCTTTGGACAGTTCAACCGCGTCTGCAACACCATGCAGGCTATGTTGCATCAGGGTAATTGACGCGGTTTCAATGGCGATATCACTACCACTGCCCATGGCAATCCCCACATCTGCTTGTGCCAAGGCAGGTGCATCATTGATGCCGTCACCAATCATGGCAACTTTCTTACCTTCAGACTGGAGATCCTGAATGGCGGCGGCTTTACCATCAGGTAGCACTCCTGCTATGACTTGATCAATACCAGCCTCTTTGGCTATAGCATTGGCTGTTACAGGATGATCACCTGTCAGCATGACTAAACGATAACCCTGAAGACGTAAGCGTTGCAAGGCGGAGACAGTATCCTGACGTAGTGGGTCACGTATTGAAAACAGAGCGGCCACTTTTCCATCGATTGCCAGTATAACGGGGGTAGCACCTTTTTCTGCTTGTTTGGCGACCTGTGATTTAAATTCTGTTGTATCAATCTGATTTTGTTCAAGTAGGTTCAGATTTCCTAACAACAGTGTTGTATTACCAACATTCCCGCGTATACCCGTTCCGGCTAAAGTACGGAATTGTGTTACTTCAGGTAATTGTTGAACTTCAATTTGTTCACTTTCAACTTTCAGCAGAATGGCTCTTGCCAAAGGATGGTTTGAACCGCTTTCTAACGCACCAGCCCACAGCAATACTTGCTCTTTGGTGAATCCATTGAAAGTTTGAATTTCAGTGACCTGTGGCATCCCTTCAGTCAACGTTCCCGTTTTATCGAAAACAAGGGTATCGAGCTGGCTGGCTTGTTGTAGGGCATCAGCATCACGTACTAGCACACCTAATTCCGCCGCTCTTCCGACCCCGGAAATGATGGACATTGGTGTTGCCAGGCCGAGTGCACAAGGACAGGCAATAATCAACACTGTGGTGATGATAACCAGTGAGTACATGATTTGGGGAGCCGGGCCGATGAAAAACCAGATTGCCCCAGCAATTAGTGCAATAGCAACGACAACAGGCACAAATATTGAAGATATTTTATCCGCCAATTGGCCGATTTCAGGTTTACTACTTTGTGCCTGACGTACCAGCTTGATAATTCTTGCCAAAGTGGTTTGGCTACCTACTGCTGAGGCTTTAAATAGTACGGTTCCATCTTGCACCACAGTTCCCGCGTGAACTGTATCGCCAATTGATTTTTGTTGAGGGAGCGCTTCACCTGTCAACATCGCTTCATCTAACCAGACTGTGCCGTGGATGATTTCACCATCCACGGGAACCCGATCCCCTGTTACCAGCCGCAATGTCATATCAGGTTTAACATCAGCCAATGGCAACGTTTTCTCACCGCCTTCTATGATGACCTGAGCTGTTGGAGGTGTTAAATCCAACAATCGCTCAAGCGCTTTTGAGGAACGTTGACGTGCGCGTTGCTCTAAGGCGTGTCCGAGGTTAATTAAGCCAATAATCATAGCGCTGGCTTCATAATAAATGTGGCGCGCCTGAGGCGGGAAAATATCCGGCCATAAGTTAACACTGATAGAGTAGAGCCATGCGGCACCCGTACCCAGTGCAACTAATGTGTCCATTGTGGCACTACCATTTTTCAGGCTTTGCCACGCATTGCGATAAAAATGTCCGCCAGCCAATATCATTACGGCAAGAGTCGCCAGCCCAATGCTCAGCCAAATTGTATGGTTATCTGGAGTGAGCATCATATTGTCACCAATCATGCCCCAAATCATGACCGGAACCCCGACAGCCAGAGCGAGGGCCGATTGCCAACGGAAACGGCGCATATTGGCCTGAGCAATTTGCTGCTGACGTTCCCGGCGCTCGGTTTCATCCAGAATAACTTCTGCGCCATAGCCAGCCTTGATAACAGCATTGACCAAAGCATTGGGAGATGCTGTCCCGGTAACCAGTGCACTTCGCTCTGCAAGGTTGACTCTGGCGTTTTCAACCCCTGCAACAGATTGCAGAGCTTTTTGTACTTTATTGACACAACTAGCACAGCTCATACCATCCAATAGAAGCTGGATACTGTCATGGTCATGTGAAATGGATTGTGTATCCGGAGTAGGATCTATTGCCGCTGCCAAAAACTCCGGTGCTTGTGAAGCAGATTCTGAGGCAGGTGTTGTCAGCGGCTTATTTTTTGGGGAATAGGTTTCCCCTGCTAATTCAGCGTGATAACCCGCTAGCTTTACGGCATTAATCAAAGCCTGATTTTCAGCTTTGCCGTAAATTTTAGCTGTTTGAGTATCGACTTCAGCCGCAACTACACCAGCCACTGATTCCAGCGCTTTTTGGGTTTTACCTGCACACTTCATGCAGTTTAAACCTGAAAGCCGTAATTCAACATCGGGGTGAGTTGCCAGAGTGGCTTCATAACCTGCATCAGTAATAGCGGCAATCAATGAATTGGGAGTTACACGGCCGATCACTTTAGCGTATTCAAGGGTAACTTCTGCTTGTTCAACATTTGACAGATTTTCCAGCGTCTTTTTGACACTGCCGACACAGTGCATACAGGTCAAGCCCTGAAGTGCGAGAATGGTTGTTGTGGACATAACAAAATCTCCTGAAACAGAGTGATATACTTATCGATATCCTTTTAGGCTAAACCTTCCTGCAAGGGGAAGGTCAAGGGGAAAATATGAATATCAGTGAAATTGCCCGCAAGACCGGTTTAACCAGTAAAGCTATTCGGTTTTATGAAGAGAAAGATCTGATTACTGCGCCGGAGCGGGGAGATAATGGCTATCGTTTTTACCAACAGAAACATATTGATGAATTGATACTCTTACGTCAGGCGAGAGAAATAGGATTCACGATTGAAGAGTGCCGGGAGTTATTGCGCTTATCCCGTAATCCCAATCGTCACAGTATAGATGTGAAAACAGCGACACTCCAAAAAGTCACTGAAATAGAAGAAAAAATTGTTAAATTACAGCAGATCAGGGAAAAGCTATTAGTGTTGGCTGCCGAATGTCCGGGAGATGATAGGGCAGATTGCCCCATCATTGAACAACTATCTGGTTGCTGCGCCAATCATGATGGATGAGATACAGGCTTAACTTTTAATGTGATCCCATCAACGGCAATGATTTCAACTTCGGTATTGGCAGTCAGTTCGCTGTCACAATGAATACGCCAACTGCCATCAGCGAGTTTGATACGCCCATAACCATTTTCGGTATCTGCGATTAAGCGGGCGTGTAACCCAATTAACTGCTGGTTTTTCTGATTGAGCATCTTATCGTTATTGCGCGGATGGTAACGCAGCCAGCTACGCCACGCAATGGCAGAGAGTAGTGTTAAGGCAGCAAACAGAGTGCCTTGCAGCTCCCAGCTCATTTCAGGAAAAATCCATGTGATCAGGGCAACAATCACGGCAGCAATACCTGTCCACAGCAAATATCCCCCTGTTCCTAGCAGCTCTGCAATTAATAGTAACCCACCAAAACAGAGCCAAAACCAGACTGGTTGAGTGGCAACCTGTTCAATCATAGTCATTATCCTGAAATAGTCAGTTTATACTGAACCGTTATTTATCCTGCTTGCTTTTCTTGCTTTCATTGATCAACTCAGCAATGCCGCCTACAGCACCCATCAGATTGCTGGCATCCAGCGGCATCATGATCACTTTGCTGTTATCTGCTGCGCCAATACTGGTCAGGGCATCGGTATATTTCTGAGCGACGAAGTAGTTAATCGCCTGCATATTACCGTCGGCAATAGCATCAGAGACCATTTTGGTTGCTCGTGCTTCGGCTTCTGCGGCACGCTCACGGGCTTCCGCTTGCAGGAACGCTGATTGACGTTCACCTTCAGCTTTCAGGATCTGAGACTGTTTTTCACCTTCGGCTTTCAAAATGGCGGCCTGACGAATACCCTCTGCTTCAAGAATATCTGCACGTTTGGTACGTTCAGCTTTCATCTGAGCGTTCATCGCGGAGATCAATTCCTTAGGTGGACGTACATCGCGGATCTCAATACGGGTGATTTTCACCCCCCACGGGTTAGTGGCTTCATCAACGATGGTCAGCAAACGGCTGTTGATTAAATCGCGCTGAGATAACATTTCATCCAGTTCCATTGAACCCAGAACAGTACGGAAGTTAGTCATGGTCAGGTTAATAATCGACAGTTCAAGATTGCTGACTTCATAGGCAGCACGTACCGGGTCAACAACCTGGATAAAGCAGACGGCATCAATGGTGACATTGGCGTTATCGCGGGAAATGACTTCTTGCGATGGGATATCCAATACTTGCTCCATCATATTGATTCTACGACCAATACGATCAATAAATGGTATCAGGATATGCAGTCCCGGTGTCAATGTGCGGGTATAGCGGCCGAAACGTTCTACTGTCCACTGATATCCTTGTGGAACAGTTTTCACACAAGTAAAGACGATGACAACCACAATAATGATCAGAATGGGGACGGCCCCAAGAGAGAGTAAATCCATAATAATTCCTCTATTAGTTAATCATGGAATACAAAAAATCTCTGATTAATAGAGTAAGGAGTATACTTGACGACGATATTTAGATGCCAGTGCATCTCCGGCTCCAAGTGCAGAGATAATATCCATCAACGTTTTTTTCACTTCGCCATTGCCAGCAGAGAGATCTTTTTTCAGGAAACCTAACAGCAGTTCAAGGGCTTCTTTATTACGTCCGACTTCATGTAATTTAGATGCCAGTTGAATCGCAAGTTCTGCATTTTCTGGTTGTGCTGCCATTTCTTGCAGAAGTTTTTGAATTTCAGGTGAATCAGCAGCTTGTTTATGTGATTCAATGGACATCAGCAAATCATGATAACGCTGATCCTGATTTTCCAATGGAATAGTCTCCAATATATTTTGGGCGTCTTCTAACTGATTGAGTGAAATATGGACTTCAGCCAAGAATAAACCCAGTTCAATATCCTGCGGATCGGCCTGATATGCTTCTTTCAGCAAAGGTAAAGCTTCCAGATTTTTGCCTTCAGCAAGCAATTCATTTGCTTGTTCCAATGGTGATTTTTCATGTTGCTGCAAAAGTTGGGCAAACATTTTTCTGATGTTTTCGTCAGTTTGTAACCCTTCAAAACCATGAACAGGGCGGGCTTCACGAACAAAAAGCACTGTTGGTACGGTACGTACACCAAATTGTGCAGAGATATGACCTAGTTGATCGCAATTGACCTTAGCCAGAATAAGTTGCCCCGCATATTCATGTGCGAGCTTATCAAGAGTCGCTTCTAACTCGTGACAATGGAGATCTTGTGGTGACCAGAAATAGAATACCACAAGCTGATTTAAGGACTGCTGGACAGTTGGAGCAATATTAGATTCGTTGATGTGAACAATTTGAGCAGTATTGCTGTTAGTATTCATTGTCGATTCCATGGAATTCTCTCTTTAAGTTCGTTATCAGGCGATTGTCCCCTTTCACTTTGCAAATATATGAATGGGTATATATCAACAATAGATAGGGATGACCTATATCTTTTTCAATCTCAATTAGGTGTCAAATCCGCAGACTTGCGACAAGCAGCCAGGACACGATAACCGCGTTGATGAAGGGCTTTGGCGGCGGTTAATCCGATATCGCTGGAACAGCCAGTAATAAGAACTGCTTTTTGCATCACTTTACCTGTTAAATTACATCAGCTTACTGAAATAAATGATTTACTATTAATTAATGAATATTTTTACTTATGGGTGATATATGCTGACAGTTTATTGGACATCCAATCAGCAATAAAAGGTTGTGCGATTTGATTGGGATGCAGGCCATCATCTTGCATCCATTCTGGCTTGATAGCAACGTGCTCCATAAAAAATGGCAATAAAGGGATTTGATTGTGTTTTGATAAAGAAGGGTAAATTTTGGCAAAAGATTCGGTGTAGCGTTTTCCATAATTCGGCGGAATATAGATTTGCATCAATAATGGCTTAGCGTTGGCTTGCTTTACCAAGGTAATGATTTTTTGCAGATCTTGTTCTATTTGTTGGGCCGGAAAACCACGTAAACCATCGTTCGCTCCGAGTTCGATCAGAACCCATTTAGGATTGTGTTGTTTCAGTAACTCAGGCAGACGTTCAAGCCCCTGTGCTGCGGTATTATTACTGATACTGCCATTAATGATGGTTATTTTATTACCGGATTGCTGCCATTTTTTTGCCATTAGGGTGGGCCATGACTGCTCAATGGGCAGGCGATAGCCAGCACTGAGACTATCTCCCAATATAAGTAGAGTATCAGCCGCCACCGCTCTGGCACTGCATAGCACTAACAAGAAAAGGAAAAGTACATGGCTGTAGAAAGTATTCTTGAAGTTCATAATCTCATTAAACATGTTGGCCAAGGGGAACAGGTAATTAATATATTGCAAGGTGTTGAGCTACTTGTCGAGCCGGCACAGACAATTGCATTAATTGGTGAATCAGGCTCAGGAAAATCCACCTTGCTAGGCATTATTGCTGGTTTGGATGATGGCAGTTCAGGGGAAGTGCATTTGCTAGGACAGAATATCAGCCGTATGGACGAAGAACAACGGGCACAATTACGGGCAGAAAATGTGGGTTTTGTTTTCCAATCGTTTATGTTGATCCCTACTCTGAATGCGTTAGAAAACGTTCAGCTTCCGGCACTTTTGCGGGGAGAATCCGAAAGCTATAGTCGCCAGCAGGCTATCGAATTACTCGAACAGTTAGGGTTGGGAAAACGGCTAAAACATATGCCGGCCCAACTTTCGGGCGGAGAACAGCAACGGGTGGCATTGGCCAGAGCATTCAGCACTCGTCCAAAAATCCTGTTTGCGGATGAACCGACAGGCAATCTCGATCGTCAAACCGGTGACCGTATCGCAGATCTGCTTTTTTCGCTTAACCACGATTATGCTACGACACTGATTCTGGTGACACATGATAACCAGCTTGCTGCACGTTGCCAGCGCCGTTTACGTCTGGTAGATGGAAAATTACGGGAGGAAGCATGATCTGGCGCTGGTTTTGGCGTGAATGGCGTACACCATCGCTATTGATTGTTTGGTTGTCTCTAACATTAGCGGTAGCATGTGTATTGGCATTGGGGCGTATTGGTGATCGTATTGATCAGAGTGTCCATTATCAGAGCCGCGATTTTCTGGCAGGCGATCTGGTATTACGTGCATCGTATCCTGTTGATGGCTCCTGGCTAAAGCTGGCTCAGGAAAAAGGACTGACATTAAGCCGTCAACTCTCATTTTCAACCATGACTTATGCAGGAGATACCCCGCAACTGGCTCAGGTTAAAGCAACCGATGAGCATTACCCGTTGTATGGTGAACTGGAAACTCATCCAAAGGGATTAAAGCCAGAAAAAGGTTCTGTCTTGGTCGCTCCCCGTTTGCTGACACTATTGAATATTAAAGTTGGGGATAGCCTGGAAGTTGGTGATACCACATTGAAAATCAGTGGCGAACTGTTACAAGAACCGGATAGTGGTTTTAATCCATTCCAACTTTCTCCCCGTATTTTAATCAATATTGATGATGCCAGAGCGACAGGCGCAATTCAGCCGGGAAGCCGTTTGACTTACCGTTATATGTTTGCTGGTTCGCCAGAGGCAGTTCAATCATTCCAGCAACTGATCGATCCACAATTAAAAGCGGATCAGCGTTGGCTGACATTAAAACAGGACAATGGCGCGTTAGCACAATCCATCGAACGTGCACAGCAATTCTTGTTATTGTCGGCATTACTGACATTATTGCTGGCTGTGGCGGCGGTCGCCGTTTCCATGACTCACTATTGCCGTAGCCGACACAATCTGATTGCGATCCTGAAAACACTGGGAGCAGGGCGTTGGGCGTTGCGTCAGTGGATCATTGGGCAGTGGTTGGTGATATTGCTTGCAGCTACGATTGTCGGCTCTATTCTGGGGTTGGTTTTTGAATCGCTATTGATTCGGGTACTGGCCGCTATGCTACCTAAGATGTTACCGGATGCAGGGATGTGGCCGTGGGTGTGGGCGATCGGAGTGCTGTTTGGTATTGCTTTGCTGGTAGGCATTCGGCCCTATCGCCAACTAATGGCAACTCAGCCATCAAGAGTATTACGCAGCGATGTCACCGCGTCTATCTGGCCATTACGTTATTATCTGCCTGCGGTCGCACTACTGATTACTGGTGGATTAGTATTATTGGCAGGAATTGAGCCACTGTTATGGTCATTGCTGGCAGGGATACCAATTGTTGCATTGTTATTAGGCATATTGGGCTGGAGTGGTTTGTGGCTACTACGCCAGACCACCTTCCGCCAATTGAGCCTGCGTCTGGCGGTCAGCCGACTGTTGTGCCGCCCATTCCAGACGATGACACAATTAGCATCATTTTCACTTTCCTTCATGTTGTTGGCACTGCTTGTCGTGGTGAGAGGAGATTTACTGGGGCGATGGCAGCAGCAGTTACCACCAGATAGCCCGAATTATTTTCTGATTAACATGACTCAGCCGCAAATTGCTCAGGTAAATGATTTATTGGCAAATTATAAAATGAAGCCAACGGAATACTATCCTGTGGTGTTGGCACGTTTAACAGAAATTAATGGACAGCCGGCAATTAAATGGGCTGATGAAAAGCACCCCAAAAGTACAACAGTACGTCGTGAACTCAATTTAACATGGAAAAAAGAATTACCGCCGTTTAATACCCTTATAGAAGGAAGTTGGCCGCCGAAACCCAACGAAGTTTCAATGGAACAAGGCGTTGCAGAGCGGTTACAGATTAAGGTTGGAGATAAATTGACTTTTACCGGGGATACCCGAACTTTTGCGGTGACAGTCAGCAGCATTCGCAAAGTGGATTGGGAAAGCCTGCATCCGAACTTTTTCTTTATTTTTGCTAAAGAAACATTGGAGCACCAACCACAAACATGGTTGACCAGTTTCCATTATGAGGGGAATGGAAGATTATTAACGGAACTGAATCGCCACTTTCCAACAATCAGTATGCTGGATATTGGCTCTATGATTAAGCAGATACAAGGTATCTTGCAGCAGGTCAGTCGGGCGTTGGAAATTATGGTTGTGTTGGTGATGGCCTGTGGTGGATTACTTTTACTGGCACAGATTCAGGTTGGCATGAACCAACGACAGCTTGAACTGGTAGTTTATCGCACATTGGGAGCCAGTAAGAAACTGTTGCGTCATACATTGTGGAGCGAATTTGCCTTGCTTGGTTTTATGGCAGGTTTGGCTGCGGCATTTGGCGCCGAAATTGCACTTTGGTTATTGCAGACGAAAGTTTTTGATTTTCCATGGCAACCGCAGTGGCTGATGTGGCTTTTGTTGCCGATGATCAGCAGCCTGTTGCTTTCATTGTGTGGTGGTTGGCTAGGTGTCCGGCTATTGCGCAAACAAGGGCAATACCGACGTTTGCCAGAATAACGTTTATCAGAATAGATAGCGCTTTAGTTGTGCATGGGAAGCTCTGGAATCAAGGCTTCCCATGTTTATAACCGTAGGTTTTTTTCAAGGTAACATTAGCCAAATTCAGCCTTTAATTTCGGCAGGATTTGATCGCCGAGTATTTTCAACCCCTCAATATAATCAGGAAATATCAACATTACTCCATCCAATTCACAAGTACGCAGTAAATCCGATAGTTGCTTATAGCAAGTATCTGCTGTTCCTATAGCGGTATGAGTCATGAAAGCATTTTGAGATCTTTCTACCATCGCATTACTTTTGCCATCCACATCGACACCAAAACTGTGCATCATATTTCTGACCGCCTCTACATCTAAACCCTGACGATAGAATTGAGCAAGGGTTTCGGCATAAGCATCACTTTCAGCACAAATGATGGTACACATGCAAAATGTCTTAGTTGTAGTGTTGTATTCTGAGGCAATGCGTTTGGCGGTTAAGCTGATCCTGCGAGTCTCTGCTTCATCTTTACCGCCAATGAAGCAGACATCGGTATGGCGTACACTGAAACGCAGACCGCGCTCGGACTGTCCGGCACAAACTAAATAAGGGCGAGGGCGTGAAAGAGGTTTGGGTTCAGAGACACACTGTTTCAGATTGAAATACGTTCCTTGATAATCAACTTGTTTTTCACGCCAAAGCCGTTTTATCAACAGTGTCCATTCCTCTGTCATCGCATAACGTTGATCGTGATCCAGTTTACTGTCCCATTCCCCCATCTGCTCAAATTCATCGCGGAATGAGCCAGAGACAATATTCAGCCCGGCGCGCCCTTGACTGATATGATCCAACGTCGCGATCATTTTGGCAGTCACCGCCGGATTGTGCAGACCAGCATGAACCGTAGCGATCAACTTGGCGTGATGAGTGACTTCAGCAATACCAGCCATCATGGTGACAGATTCGAGTGAACAGCCCCAATGATCAGTTTCGCCACCAAAACCGCGCCATTTACCCATGGACATAATGAAATCAAGGCCGATTTGATCGGCAAGAATAGCCGCTTCACGATTTTGTTTATAAGATGCATCCAATGGCGGCGTGTTTTTAGAAATAATCCACCCACCTTTGGCGATAGGCAGAAATACACCGAACTCTTTCTTTGACATCACTATTTCCTTATTTGTGTGCTGTTTCAGGGTATAGTAATCATTATTTAGCGCATTTCGTCAGTGAGCTTCTCATTTTCGGCTAAATCGTCTCTCATTTTTTGGCCGGGGGGTTCATCATCAGTGTTACAACTAACACGACGAATACAGGGATAGCAATGATGAGAAAAGCCCATGTAAAACTACCGGAATAATCTTTTATGGCACCGGCAAAGAAAGGGGCCAGACATGCCAGAGTAGAAATCAGATTCATGATCGAGAATAGTTCCAGATAAGGCTTACGGCCAAAATAATTGGCGAGCAGAACACTGGAAGCGAGGAAAGTCATACCATAACCCATGCCGACAAACAGCGTGAAGGTAATCAGAAATAGCCATGAAGAGGCGATACTCAAGGCGACTAAGCCGAGAATAATGATAGCCAGACTGCCAATCAGCAGTTTTTTCGGATCAAGCCACTCCCCCATGGCACCACTGGCCAACCTTGAAAAGGCATTGATGAAAGCCATAGAACTCAGTAATCCTGCGGCAATTGTTTCACTGAAACCATTTTCGATAATGTGGGCGACGGCAAAGCTATTCACCGTAATACCACACCAAAGAAACGCCGTATAAGTTGCGGCAATGACATAAAATTGCCAGGTGCGCAGTGCTTGTCGGGCTGTCCAGAACTGCTTGGTACGATAGATACTGGGGGGATTTTCGCTGTTGTGCTTTTGATTGACTGCCTTAGCATGGGCGATTTCCCGCTCTCCTTCCTGAAGAGTAAGAATGGTCAGAATAACAAAAACAGCCAGAACGACGGCAGAGATCATCCAGTGCATTCGCCACGTTCCCCAGACACGAGTCGCCAGAAAATAGATCCACGGGCCAATCACACCGCCTAATCCTCCAATCGTAAAATAAAAACCGAAAGCAAGGGACTGTTTTTCATATAATCGTGAAATAACGTAGGTGCCGGGCACAGTTGCCAGAAAGGTAAACCCGACCCCAATTAAAGCCGTTCCGATAAAATACGATGAAATAGTATGCGTGTGATAAAGGCTGTAGAAACCAGACAGAAAAATCAGTAGGCCAATAAATAGCGTGAAGCGAACGCCAATTTTGCGAATGCACACCGTTGGCAGGAAACTGGATAGCCCGCACGTCAGGCCAAGCAGAGTGAAACCTAAACCGGCATCAGTCCAACTCCAGTCCAGCTCGTTTATCATGCTGGGCAGGACAACACCCAATGACGTAAAGGTGGTTGCTGTGGACAGAAAATAGACCATGCCTAGAAGTATCAGCAAAATCCACTGATAAGTACGCCCAAATTTGTCGTGTTGAATGGACATTGTGACCCCATTAAGGAATAAACCATTAAAAACGGCACTATTCTAAGTGCTTATTAAAAAAAGCTGTATCGAATAAACATTCCATAACTAAATTGGTTTGTGTGAAAGTAAGGCGTATCTTTTATTTTGTACTTATTTTTGACGGGATTCACGACAATACCTGTCCACAGATGACCGGGTTGATACCCCAACTTTTTCCCCAAGTCATAATGTAACTCTGGTTTGAAATCAATCATCTCTGGATTATCGCGCCGCCCCAGTGTGTAGTCGAACGTTCCTACAATGCGGAAATCTCCCAGCCGATTACTGAAAGGAATAGCATAGTCGATGTGGATGCGTTGATCGTTCCAGCTCCCTTTGGCATTGTTTTCAAAATAAAAAATGGTACGTAACCAACTGAACCCATCTACCTGCCAATCAAGGCTGATACCGGGAAAATAGTCATATTTTACGTTTTTGGTTTTGGCAATCCACTGAGCAAACAGCACATCTTTCAATGGGCCATAGGAAAAATCATATCCTGTAATTTTGCTGGCACTGAGCCTGGGCACAAATTTATAGTAATAGGTGCTTTTATCGCCTTTGTAATCATTTTGCAGTGAATTTTGCCAAATACTGTAGACATACATATCACCGATTTTGTAATCACCGAAGGCTTCGACGATAGGAGAGAGGGTTTTATCAGGGGCAACTTTATTTTCAAGTTGGAAGTAAAGGCTGGTATCGATTGATTGAAAATTGACAAAATCACTGGCTTGCACAGATGATGAGAAAAGAAAACATAAGGAGATGACAGATAAACCGCTACTTGTTGCTGCCACTGACTTGAATGTATTGTTTATTCCCTGCTTCCTTAGAAATGGCACTTAATTTCTCCTCGTTATTTTATGGGGGATTAGGCGAATTCCTCTTTATCCTTTAACTTAATGTCATCATTAGCAAAATGCCAGAGTTAAAACCAGCATTTGAATGTGATGAATGGTGTAATAAATTTTCTCTGTATATTCAATTAATTGAAAAACAGGATAACTTTGAGGGGAATGTTTCACCATATTTACTTTGGTGAGAAAGATACCTATTGTAGGAGATTTCCTCAATTATGAAATCGACCAAACCACGAGAACGATTGTAGATACATTATCCAGAACATTATTGAAGAAATAGCTTGTTGCAGTTGACATAGGAAGTGGTAATTAATTTAAAATTATCACTTCCTACGGTTTTTCAGTTTAATTTATCTTGTGCCCATTTCAGGCCAGTTTGGTACTCTTCAGGCAATAACGAGCTTAATGTTTGTAGTGCAGTTCTTAATATATCCCTGTCAGAATGAACCAGATTCAGATGCCCTACCTTACGCACTGAGCGAACTTCCTTATCATACCAATGTAAACGGACGAGCGGTAAGCTGAGCCATTCAGGGTTTATTTCTGTACCGATC
This sequence comes from Xenorhabdus sp. SGI246, assembly GCF_040838225.1. Classification (NCBI taxonomy): domain Bacteria; kingdom Pseudomonadati; phylum Pseudomonadota; class Gammaproteobacteria; order Enterobacterales; family Morganellaceae; genus Xenorhabdus; species Xenorhabdus sp. SGI246. The sequence continues at coordinate 49,384 of NZ_JBFPEZ010000016.1, read as the reverse complement.
AGATTGACCATCACTGAAGGAGCCAATATTTCCGGTTGAGGCATAGGTAAATCCAAAATCGCTCGCAGGTGAAGTTCAAACTGACTGATGGAAGCGCCATTCTGTGTCCAGTGACCGCTATTGTGTACCCGTGGTGCCAGCTCATTAATCAATAAATTATCACCGATAATAAAACATTCCATCGCCATAACACCAATATAATTCAGATGATCCATGATGATGCACAGCATTTTTTCTGCTTGTTGTTGTAATTGATGATGTGCATTTGGCAAGGCAACACTTGTACGTAAGATACCTTCCTGATGTAGATTATGGGTCAGTGGATAAAATACCGATTTACCCTGAGCGTTACGGGCACCAACCAGTGAAACTTCCCCTGAAAATGGAATACCTTGCTCCACAATACATTCACCGTAAATTTCGGGCGGCAATACAGCTTCATCACCTGGTCGGATACGCCATTGACCCCGGCCATCATAACCTCCTGTACGGCGTTTAACGATAATGAAATCACCTAACTCGTTAAACAACTGCGGCCATTGGCTGGTATCAGCTAATAACTTCCACGGAGCCGTTGCTAACCCAAGATTATCCAGGAGTTGCTTTTGGGGCAGGCGATCAGCCAGTTGAGGAAAAATATCACGGTTAATAAAAGCATTGTGATGAGCGAGTTCACGGGTTAAGTCCGTCTCAGGCCAACGTTCAATTTCAGCGGTAATGATACTGCTCTGATAGGGAACAGATTCTGGTTCAGCATTCAGCCCAATCGGATAGACTGCTATTCCTAATGGTTCACCTGCCTGACGCAGCATTCTACCCAATTGGCCATTACCCAATACACAAACAGGCTTCATGCTTCCTCCCGAGGATCTGGATTCTCCAAAACATCCTGAGTTTGTGCCTGACGCCAATCTGACAGACGTTGGAACAGGGCACCATCATGTAATGCTAATACCTGAGCCGCCAACAATGCTGCATTTGCTGCCCCCGCTTTGCCGATAGCTAGCGTACCAACTGGTATACCTTTTGGCATTTGAACGATGGAATAGAGACTATCAACACCACTCAGTGCAGCACTCTGCACAGGGACACCCAATACAGGAACTAAGGTCTTAGCTGCCAGCATTCCCGGCAGATGAGCTGCGCCACCTGCACCAGCAATAATTACATCGAAACCGTTTGTTTTCGCCTGTTCGGCAAAATGGAAAAGTTTATCGGGTGTTCGGTGCGCCGAAACAATTTCAACATGGAAAGGAATATCAAGGGAAGTTAAAACATCGGCTGCATGTTGCATTGTTGCCCAGTCACTCTTTGACCCCATGACAATAGCAATTTTGGCATGATGTGGCATATTTGCTGTAAAGGTAACCGTTGTTGTGGAAATAGCTTTTTGGGGATCAGGGCTTGCCGTCATAAATCAGATGCTCCTGTATTGGATGTCCACCAGAACCAAGATCAAAATAATATTGTAAGGCGGCGGATCATATCATGCGAATTGCACAAGGAAAACGTTTGCGTTGCTTGATTTACCGATTTTTCTAGAAAAAGATCAGAGAATTCAAAAAGGGAAAAATATCAGTTCAATAGATGCCTCTGTCACTTTAAACATTGAACCTTGATTGTGCCAGGCCCCTAATACACCACGATGTACGGTTTTATCGTCGATTTGGATATCATGGATCGCTGGACGATGAGTATGCCCGTGGATCATCCAATCAACCTGATATTTGTTAAAGTGTTCAACAACAGTCTGTTGGTTGACATCCATGATTGATTCGGATTTCTGTCTATTAGCATATTGACTTCCAGCCCGCATTTTGGCTGCAATTTTTAGCCGGATAAACAAGGGAAGAAGTAAAAACAGCCGCTGGATCCACGGGGTATGTACTCGTTTACGATATTGTTGATAACCTGCATCATCGGTGCAGAGCGTATCGCCGTGTAAGATCAGAATACGTTTACCGTATAATTCCAATATCTTTTCTTGCGGCAGCAAAATCAGGCCACTCTCTTTGGCAAACCGGGAACTTAACAAAAAATCACGGTTACCATGAAGAAAATAGCACGAAACCCCTTTTTGTCTCAGTGTATTAAGTGCCTGGGCTATTTCCGTATGCAGAGGATTGGGATCATCATCGCCAATCCAGTAATCAAAAAAATCACCGAGGATATACAGACTTTCAGCATGAATGGCATCTTCACGTAAAAAACGTAGAAAACCGGCAGTGATTGCCGGTTCCTGCGCACTGAGATGCAAATCCGCAATAAACAGTGTACTCATGTAACGATTAACTATTCTCTAACTGGATATCGTATAAATAATTATTCGCTGACAGTAACACGTTCAATGATCACATCTTCATGTGGTACATCTTGGTGCATACCGCTGCGGCCAGTGGAAACACCTTTGATTTTATCAACCACATCCATACCTTCCACAACTTCAGCAAATACACAGTAACCCCAGCCATCCGGGCGTTCTGAGCGAAAATTCAGGAAATCATTATCAACAACGTTGATGAAAAATTGAGCCGTTGCGGAATGTGGATCATTGGTACGTGCCATTGCGATAGTACCACGACTATTCTTCAGGCCATTATTGGCTTCGTTCTGGATAGGGGATTGAGTCGTTTTTTGCTTCATACCAGGTTCAAAACCACCACCTTGAATCATGAAGCCATTGATGACGCGGTGAAAAATAGTGTTGTCGTAGAAGCCTTCACGGCAGTAATTCAAGAAATTTTCAACAGTTACAGGCGCTTTTTCAGCGAAAGTATTAATGACAATATCGCCGAAATTGGTATGAAAAGTCACCATAATAGAAATCCTAATAATAATTTTGATTGACCCTAATATTCTAGAGTGTTCGGAACAAGGGCTTTTATACCATATCTGTGATCTTGAGTCAGTACTCTGCAATCTCATGTGAATAAGGCGGATAGCAATGCTTGCAAAGCTCACCATATCAGGGTGAAATAGCCGACTTGGCTTTTCATATTATAGTTTATTTATATAACTGATAAGGAAGCCTATAATCAGCGGATTTGTTCGCTTTTGTTTTTTATTACACGTATATCAATTTTTACGGAAAACCCACCGATGCTAAAAATTTTCAATACTCTCAGTCGCCAAAAAGAAGAATTTAAGCCGATCTATAAAGGGAAAGTGGGCATGTACGTGTGTGGCATCACCATTTATGATCTGTGTCATATTGGTCACGGCAGAACCTTTGTTGCTTTTGACGTCATTTCCCGTTATCTGCGTTATTTAGGCTATGAATTGACCTATGTTCGTAATATTACGGATATAGATGACAAAATTATCAAGCGCGCTATTGAAAATAATGAAAGCTGTGAATCGCTGACTACACGTATGTTGAATGAGATGCACAGCGATTTTGATGCACTGAATATCCTGCGTCCAGATTCAGAGCCACGTGCAACTCGGCATATCCCTGAAATTATTGAACTCACTGAGCAGTTAATTAAACGCGGTCATGCTTACGTTGCAGATAATGGTGACGTGATGTTCTCCATTGATACCAATCCTGATTATGGGCTACTTTCTCGTCAGGATCTGGAGCAATTGCAGGCGGGAGCGCGTGTTGAAGTTGCTGATGTAAAACGTAATCCAATGGATTTTGTGTTGTGGAAAATGTCCAAACCGGGTGAACCGAGCTGGGAATCTCCATGGGGTGAAGGCCGTCCGGGCTGGCACATTGAATGTTCTGCCATGAATGCCAAACAGTTGGGGCATCATTTTGATATTCATGGCGGTGGTTCAGATTTAATGTTCCCGCATCATGAAAATGAGATTGCACAATCTACCTGTGCTCATGAAGGCCCTTACGTGAACTATTGGATGCATTCTGGCATGGTAATGGTGGATAAAGAGAAGATGTCCAAATCTCTGAACAACTTCTTTACTATTCGTGATGTGCTGGAATATTACGATGCTGAAACTGTGCGTTATTTCCTGATGTCTGGTCACTATCGCAGTCAGTTGAACTATACAGAAGAGAATCTGAAACAGGCTCGTACTGCACTTGAGCGTCTGTATACTTCTTTGCGTGGTACAGATAAATCTGCTCAGCCTGCTGGTGGTGAAGCCTTTGAATCCCGTTTTGTGGAAGCGATGAATGATGACTTCAACACGCCGGAAGCCTATTCCGTGATGTTTGACATGGCTCGCGAGATCAACCGCCTGAAAGCAGATGATATGGCTGCGGCGAATGGTCTGGCGTCTGAGCTACGTAAACTGGCGGGTATTCTGGGACTTCTGGAGCAAGATCCTGAACAGTTCCTGCAAAGTGGTGCTCATGCGGATGATAACGTTGCTCAAATCGAAGCACTGATTAAACAGCGTAACGATGCTCGTAAAAACAAAGAGTGGGCTTTGGCTGATGCCGCACGTGACCAGCTTAATGCAATGGGTATCGAACTGGAAGATGGCCCACAGGGCACAACATGGCGCCGTAAATAAAGAATTTTCCTGAGCCGTAAATATGGCAAAACCGCCCCATTGAAGTGGGCGGTTTGTTTTATTACTGTAATATATTATGTAATGTTTATAGTGATATTGTTTTTTATGGTCAAACTTATTTGATAAATAAAACAGACTATTTTATTGATTCGTATTTAAATACTTAGGATAAAAAGCACTTCCCGAGTGATAAGTGACTTTTCCTGAAGAAGTATCTCGTTTTATAGAAATAAAAGAAGAATGACTCAGATGTTCTGGTATTTGATGTTGACTATCACTGGAATCGAGATTCAGAAGAGAAATAGTCACTCTTCGTTTAGATTTACTTAACTTATGAGGCATACCCAACAACCTTCTTGCAGCTCTATTACTAAACATAATTAACTCCTTTTCAGTTGTAAGTGAGTCTCTCAGTATAGCAACTTATTAGAAAACCAAAATATTGTTGGTATGATTGTTTATTAAGATATCGTTAATGTCACATATTTTGTAGAGAAAACCAGATAAATTTGTATTAAGAAAATGAAATCTGTTTATAAATAAAAAAAACTGCACCTTAAATACGTAGAGAATATAAGGTACAGTTTTTCTGAAGGATATTATCGGAGACTCAATGCTACTGAGTTACCCTTCAACGCGCACAGATTCACCGTTAAAAGTAACAACTTTCCCGGCGACGATTTTGCAGCGTTTGCGGGTTTCCACCTGAGAATCCACTTCTACTAAACCCTCTGCAATCACAGTCTTTGCACCACCACCACTTTCACACCACCCTTGAAACTTCAGTAGATCACACAGTTCTACATAAGGGTGACTATCTAAATAAAAAATTTCCATCAGTATCCTTCAGTTGTATCTACATCATGGTATTCCTCACATGCTTGCAAGGTATTTTGAATTAATGTCGCAACTGTCATTGGGCCAACACCACCTGGCACAGGAGAAATCCAACTTGCGCATTCAGATGCCTTATCGAAATCGACATCTCCAATGACTTTACCATTTTCCAGACGGTTGATGCCGACATCAATCACAATTGCGCCGGGTTTAATCCATTCACCAGGAATGAAGTTGGGTTTACCAACAGCCACAACTAATAAATCGGCCTGTTCAACATGCTGACGCAGGTTCTTAGTAAAACGATGCGTTACTGTTGTGGTACAGCCTGCTAACAGTAATTCAAGGCTCATTGGACGCCCGACAATATTGGAAGCACCAATGATAACGGCATTCAGTCCATAGGTATTAATATTACAGCGCTCCAGTAACGTCACAATGCCTCGTGGAGTACAAGGGCGCAGCTTTGGTGCACGTTGACATAATCGGCCGATATTGTAAGGGTGAAACCCATCGACATCTTTATCGGGATGAATACGTTCCAGTACCTTGACATTATCAATACCGGCGGGGAGGGGAAGTTGAACTAAGATACCGTCGATTTCTGGATCTTTGTTCAGATTATCTATCAGGGTGAGTAATTCGGCTTCGCTGGTGGTGTCTGGTAAGTCATAAGAGCGGGAAGTAAAACCAACTTCTTCACAAGCGCGACGTTTGCTCGCGACATAAATCTGGGAGGCGGGATTTTCTCCTACTAAAACGACGGCAAGCCCGGGGGCACGTTTTCCAGCAGCAACCCGCTGCCTGACTTTTTCTGCTACTTCATTTCTGATTGTCTGCGCAATCGTTTTCCCATCAATAATTTTTGCTGACATATAGTTAAGATTCCATCATCGAGTATAGGAACAGGAGCTATTTTGTCAGAACATGAACCGCCTGTCAGTTATTAATAATTAATCATAAAATGAGCATATAAGCTAAAAGGTCATTGACTCAAGCCATTATGCCCGTATAATCCCCCTCTGCATTAACTGTGCTCCTTATTTCACATCTAATGCGCCCTTAGCTCAGCTGGATAGAGCAACGGCCTTCTAAGCCGTAGGTCACAGGTTCGAATCCTGTAGGGCGTACCATCCATTCATATCTTAACGTCTTCCGAAGTCTACAAAATCCCAGCAAAACCGCAGTATTGGCCTTTCTTCGTTCTCCTGTCGTCTAGTAAGGTATGTTGAAATCTACGATCTTATAGGGGTATATTTAGGGGTATGTTCAGGTTCAATGAAATGAGATACCCCCATGAAGCTAACAGCCCGACAGGTAGACACAGCAAAGCCGAAAGAAAAACCCTATAAACTTGCCGATGGCGGCGGACTCTATCTATTGGTTAACCCGAATGGCGCCCGCTATTGGCGGTTGAAGTATCGGATCGCAGGTAAAGAAAAATTGCTCGCATTGGGGGTATATCCTGAAATCTCCCTTGCCGAAGCAAGAACCAAGAGAAATGAAGCACGACGGATGTTATCGGATGGTAATGACCCGATAGAGGAAAAGAGAGCTGAAAAGGCTGCAAAGATGTTTGCGGTCAGCAATAGTTTTGAATCCATCGCTATTGAATGGCACGATTATAAATGCCCTAACTGGTCAAAAGGCTATGCCGAAGACATTCTGGAATACCTGAAAAAAGACATCTTCCCGTATATTGGTAAACGTGCTGTTACTGAGATTAAACCTGCTGAAATGCTGTCCGTACTGCGAAAAATGGAGCAACGCGGCGTTTTAGATAAACTGAAGAAAACCAGACAGGCTTGTCGGCAAATTTTCACTTACGCCGTGATTACCGGCCGTGCAGAGTTCAATCCCGTCACTGACCTTGCCAGCGCACTTAAAGCCCCCAAGCAAAAACACTTCCCACACCTTTTAGCCGACCAAATGAGTGACTTTCTGATCGCCCTGAGTGGTTATAGTGGAAGTCTGGTCACTCAATCAGCAACACGTATGCTGATGCTGACCGGAGTGCGTACCATCGAGCTGAGAGAATCGGAATGGACGGAATTCGATTTCGATAACGATCTCTGGCAAATTCCCGCCGAGAGAATGAAAATGCGCCGCCCGCACATCGTCCCGCTATCAAATCAGGTCAAAGCTATTCTTATCAAGCTGCACGAGATTACAGGGCGCGGGAAGTACGTTTTCCCCGGTCGTAATGATGCAGGTAAGCCGATGAGTGAGGCTGCCATTAATCAGGTTATTAAGCGTATTGGTTATGATGGCAGGGCAACAGGCCACGGTTTTCGCCATACCATGAGTACAATCCTGCATGAGCAGGGTTATAACACAGCCTGGATTGAAACTCAGCTTGCTCATGTTGACAAGAACAGTATCCGGGGCACTTACAACCACGCGCAATATCTGGATGGTCGACGGGAAATGCTGCAATGGTATGCGGATCATATGGAGATGCTGGAACGAGGCAAAAATGTCCTGATCGGAAAATTTGGCAAAAGGGCGTAAAGAAGCGGTGATTTTTCATTCTTTGTTGGCAGTGCCAGCAAAGTATGCTTTTTATACAGAATATCGATGAAAAGGTAGAAGTTCCTAAAAAAATAAATTCAACAAATCGGAAAAACAATTAACGCTGTTCATTTAATCTTGCTTTTTAAATAATCCGCCTGTCATCAAACAACGTCCACGATGAGCGCTCAAGGACTCGGTAACAGGAGAAAAAATATGACAATGACAGCGTCGAAGGAAAACCTTATTCGTTTGCCGGAAGTTCAACGCAGAACGGGTTATAGCAAAGCGTGGATCTACAAACTAATTAGTGCCGGAGAATTTCCGAAACAAGTCAAACTTGGTTCTCGCTCAATCGCCTTTGTTGAATCAGAAATTGATAACTGGATTTCCCAGCGGATCGCTGAATCACGTGCGGCATAACACAGAAAAGAACATGACATAAGAAACGTAATATAAAAAGCAACGCCCCAGAGTGCTGACACACATCTGAGGCGTCTGACCAACAACCGTTATACGGAGTAACGATGATGGCTGATATACAGCATACCCAAACTCACCCTAAATTTACATCTTCAGATATCATTGATAGCCAAAAACCACTCGACCTGATCCAGACCGTGAAAAGATCCGCTATGTATCATTGGGAAAACTTATTGCCTGCCTGTGGCATTGATATTCCTGCAAAAGGTAAACATGGTGCTTGCCCTATCTGCGGTGGCACTGACCGTTTTCACTTTATCGACGATCACCATCACGGCAACTGGCACTGCCGCCAGTGTGATGATCCAAACTATGGTGATGGGCTGGATTTAGTGGCTAGAACCAAAGGGATTTCCATCACTGATGCAGCAAACGTTGTTGCAGGTGCGTTGGCATTGCCTTTGCCAGAATCCAAACTAGCCAGAGAAACCATTCAAGCTACGCAGTTAATTGCCGAAAAAGTGGCATCACTAATGGCCCAAACTGTTGCCGGACAATCTCCTTATCTGGCTGCAAAAGGGCTGGATTTCCCTAATCAGCGGCTATTGCTCAATAATTCGACTTTGTTGCCCATGGCAACACTGGATAAAAAAGTAACAGGCGCGCAGATTATCAAACCCAATGGGGAGAAAAAATTACTGTCCGGTAGCCAGAAAAAAGGTGCGTTTATTTCCGTCTCAGAGTTGGAAGATCACCCCGATATGGTGATCATTACCGAAGGTTACGCTACGGCACTGACGGTTAACCGGCTCTATAAAGGTACTGTTCTGGCGGCGCTGGATGCAGGTAATTTGTATTCTGTTGCAGAAGCCGTTCGGGAACGCTGGTCGGACACAAAAATTATTATTGCAGCAGATAACGACTGGCATCATCCCGATGAACTGGATAAGAATGACAAACCGAAAGTGAATATCGGTAAGATCTCAGCAGAAAAAGCAGCCCTTGCGGTTAATGGTTGGGTTTCGTTACCACCGACTGGGTACAAAGCTGATTGGGACGATTACCGCCAACAACATGGTGTGGAAATGGCAAAGCTGGCTTTTTCTCAGGGACTCTATCAATTAGTACCAATTAAGAAAAAATCAGCCATTCAGCCCAATGATAGTGAACCTTCAAAACTGACATTATGCCAGATGGGAGCCAGCCAGCGCGGGGAAGTATTGCTGGCGCGTTATGACGGTGATTTGGCATTGGATGGCGCTTCGGAAGCCGTTCATCACTATGACGGTATTGTTTGGCGTCCGGTCAGTGACCGTGATTTAAAACGGGAAATGGTCTCTGCATTTATGGAAGAGAAACTGCCATACTCACCGCATGGCATCAGTTCTGCTGTTGATGCCCTGAAATTGCAGCTTCCCATGATGCAGCCGCCAAAGCGCCACTTAATCGGATTCAGTAACGGCGTGTTTGACCTGAAAGCCTGCCAGTTCCGGCCTCACCGTAAAAATGACTGGCTACTGCTTGCTAATGATGTTGAATTCAATTCCCCTGTTTCGGGGGAAACCCTGAAAGACCATGCGCCGCAATTCTGGCACTGGCTTAACCGGGCAACAGCCAATTGTGAGAACAAGTTTGATCGCGTACTGGCAGCCCTGTTTATGGTGTTAGCTAATCGTTACGATTGGCAGTTTTTTCTGGAAGTCACCGGTGCCGGAGGCAGTGGCAAAAGCATCTTTGCTGAAATCTGTTCAATGCTGGCAGGTAAAGGCAATACCGTTTCTGCCAGTATGGCGGCACTGGAAAACCCACGGGAACGGGCGCTGATTGTCGGGTATTCGTTGATTATCCTGCCAGATCAGACTCGCTATGTGGGCGATGGCTCCGGCATCAAGGCCATTACAGGCGGGGATGAAGTTGCCATCGATCCGAAGCACAAACAGCCCTATTCAACCCGTATTCCAGCGGTGGTGCTGGCTGTGAACAATAACGCTATGAGTTTCAGTGATCGCAGTGGTGGAGTGTCGCGGCGTCGGGTGATTTTCAACTTTTCCGAAGTCGTGCCGGAGCATGAACGAGATACTTTATTAGGAGAAAAAATAGCAGCAGAATTACCTGTGATTATCCGGCATCTGCTGCATCGATTCGCAGATCCACAAGCCGCAAGACGTTTACTGGCAGAACAACAAAAATCCGCAGAAGCACTCGATATCAAACGTGGCACCGATCCACTGGTCGATTTCTGCGGTCACTTGATTGCATCTGATGAAGCTGACGGATTGTTAATCGGTAATGCGGAAATTATGCCGTTCAATCCTCGCAAATACCTTTATCACGCCTACCTTGCTTATATGAAAGGCAACAACCTGAATAAACCCGTTTCTGTAACCCGCTTTGGCATGGATATGCCGGGCGCACTGGCTGAGTACAGACAGCATTACCTGCGCAAGAAAAGCAAATACGGCATTCGTAGCAATCTGAACCTGAATATTGATACTGCTATTGAGTGGATGCCAAAACTGGCAAGGAATGACCAACCAGAATAATAATTTTTTCTTATTACAATCATTCTTCAAAGAAATATAAAAAAGTGTTCATCACTGTTCACTCTATAATTTAAATTAGATATATCAATTTATTATAGGGAGAATGGTTATTTTTAAACTGTTCACAAGTCTTCATCACTATTCACCTTTTCCTAATTTGAAGGTGAACCGTTGGTGAAGAGTGGTGATGAGTCTGATTTCAAGTTATCACCACCTAATAATATGAATTTAAATAAAAATATTTAAAGGTGAATAGGTGAACAGTTTTATCCCTAATTCTTTAATAGGGTGGCTTAGATAAAAATGGCTTTCTTGGTTGGCATAGTGTTTTTTAGGATCTCTGATTTATCTGGTTAATGTATTAGCCAGATAAATCAGAGAAGACAAGCGCAGCGCGTCAGTATGATTTGAATCTGTTGTGTTACGTGAAATTTAAGCAAGGTAATCAATTGATTTTATTTAAGAAGAGAGATTAATCACAATTTCCTTCATCTTATGTTATTTACCCTAGAATCCCTAAGCTGCCCCGTTATATCCTGTTTCATTAACATGCTAAAAACAAACCTGTCATTAATGAGGCAAGGAAAATGGATACACGCCCACGTTGTCAGTTCACAGAAGGCAGCATCACCCTACCGGATGGTTATCAGGAGCAGACCGTTAATATCATTATAGCCCCGGATGCCCCTGCGTTGAATATTAGCCGCGATCAATTGCATGAAGGGGAAGATCTCACCCGCTATCTTACCCGCCAGAAGGGGTTACTGAAAAAAAGCCTGCGTGACTGGCAATTACTTGAAGAGCAAGACGCTCAATTAGGTGACAACCTGTTGCAGGGCGCTTTACTGCTTTCCCGTTACCGCCCGAAAAAAGGCCAGCAAGTCTATCAATATCAGGCCGTCTTTTTGCGGGATGAGAGCAAGGTGTTGATTTTCACGATGTCATCACCGCAGGCATTTACGGAAACCCAACGGCAGTGGCTGAATGACTGCCTGAACAGTTTCCAGTTCTAGGGAGAGGACATCATGCCAGAAGCGGCAAGGCTGGGGGATACGATAGGCCATTCCAGTGCAATGGCCGGATTAGTTGCAGGTACGATCATTGGTTCATTGATTTCAGCCGCAGGAAGTATTGCAGCAGGCGCGCTTTTTGCCGTCGGCTTGGCTGCCTCCTGTATTGGCGTCGGTGTTTTATTGATCGGTGCTGCCATTGCAGTAGGGATGCTGGCAGGAAAGCTGGGTAATATGGCGCGTGATGGCTGTGTTTCGGCGGGGGCTTCATCACGAAGTCCCAGCGGAACCATTACCCGTGGTTCCGCCAATGTTTTTATCAATGGTAAACCGGCGGCTATCGCAAAACAGAGTACCGTCGTATGCAGTAAGGAAGACGGCGTTCGCCAGATGGCGCAAGGCTCTGACTCCGTTTTTATTAATGGTTTACCCGCCTCACGGGTGGGAGATAAAACCACCTGTGACGCAGCAGTCATGACAGGCTCTTCCAATGTCATCATTGGCGGCGGAACGCGAACCGAAGCTAAAATCACGCCGGAAATTCCCCAATCGGCTTATAACATCTCAGACGCCACAATGTTTTTAGCCGGGTTGACCAGTTTTGGCGGGGCGGCATACAAGGTCTCAGGGGCATTGCCAACGCTGTTCAGTAAAATTCCGAATGCTGCCAAAATTGGCAAAACCCTTTGCCGATTGGGTAAATTAGCCATTGGTGCCTCGCTTGTCGGTATCATGTCAAGACCCGTTGAAGTCATTGCCGGCCAGAAATTCCTGAACGATGACGATGAACTGGATTTTATTTTTGAAGCTGAGTTCCCGCTCTACTGGCAACGCAGTTATCTGAGCCGCTATCAGTATGACAGCGTGCTGGGGCAGGGCTGGAATTTGTTCTGGGAAAGCCGGTTAACCCGTGTGGAAGAGGGCATACTCTGGCGTGATTTATCCGGTGATATCGTTCCGTTTTCGGATGTACCGGAAGGCCATCGCTGTTTCTGCCCGGAGGCACAAAGCTGGCTGATACACACCGAAGACGGTGAGTGGGAAATCCGTGATACGGGGGAGCTGGTTTATCACTATACAGATTTTGATCATGCTGGCACCAGTCGATTAAGCCATATTCGCGATAATATCGGCAACGAACAGCGATTCCATTATAACGACCAGCAACAGATGGTGAATATCACCGGCAACGGTGGATTAAACCTGCACTGTGATTATGGCCTTATGGAAATTGACGGCAACACCGTTTTCCGCTTAACCACAGTCTGGCGCGAACTGTATAACGGCCAGCGCATTCGTCTTTGCCGCTATCATTACGATGAAAACACCCGGCTGACGGGCGTCAATCACCGTAGTGATCACTTCCAGCGTCAATTTGGCTGGACAGAGCACGGCATCATGGCCTGGCATCAGGATAAACGCGGCCTGCGCTGCGACTATGGATGGGAACAGACAGAAGACGGATTGTGGCGGGTGATCAGCCAAAAAACCAGTGAGGGTGCCGGTTATCGGCTGGATTATGATGATAAAAACCTGACCCGTACCGCGCACTGGCATGATGGTTCCCGCACCGTCTGGACGCTTAACGATGAACATCAAATTATTCACTGTGTTGACCGTAACGGCACTGAACACCATATTTTATGGGATGAATTCGGCCTGCCAAACGGGTACAAAGACGCCGAAGGTCATACCCGTCTGAGTGAATGGGATAAGCTGGGACGTCTCCTGAGCCTGACCGATGGCAACGGTGATAAGACCCAATGGCAATACCAGAATGACACTGACAGACTGACCTTTATTTTCTGGCCGGATGGTACAGAAACCGTGCTGGATTATGATGAATTCGGGCGTCTGGTCAGTGAGACTTCACCACTCAAACAAACGACCCGTTATCACTACAGCCCAAATACCCTGCGGCCTTATCAGCGCATCGATGCCATAGGTGGAGAAAGCCGTTTTATGTGGAACGGTCAGGGGCAGTTGATCCGCCATACCGATTGTTCCGGCCAGAGCAGTAGCTGGCAATATGACGATGAAAATCGGTTGAGCCGTTTTACCAATGCACTGATGGAATCCGTCCGCTATAGCTATGATGAAAACGGTCAGTTAGTGCTCGTCACCTATCCTGACGGTTCGACAGAACACATGGCCTGGGACAGTGCTGACCAGTTGATTTATCACCAGCGTAATGAAAATTCCCCTCGTGCCTGGGAATACAACCCGCTGGGGCAAATCGTTTGCACAACCGACCGCCTGCAACGACAGGTACATTATCAATACAGCTCCGAAGGGCATCTGCTCCAGATTGAGAACGCCAACGGTGGGCGTTATTTGCTGAACCGCGATGCCGAAGGGCGTCTGATTGAAGAAATCCGTCCTGACGATACCTTGATCCGATACGAATACAACGCCGCCGGTTTGTTGAGTGTGGAAAAACGCATGGGTGACCGGGTATTCCAGCAACCTGTTCATTCGGTTCACTTGCATTACGATCCTGCGGGCAACCTGACTCAACGGGAAACACGAACGGATAGCTACCAATATCAATGGGATAACATGGGGCGGTTGCTGGAAGCGCATCGTGAACCTAATGCTGCCGGAAAACAGCTTGGCTTGCTGCCGAATACGGTCAGTTTTGCCTACGATGCGTTAGGGCGGGTGGTTCGGGAGCAGAACGGCGAAGAAGTACTCCAGTTCAGCTATGATGAAATGGATAACCTGACAGAACTGACTCTGCCACAGGGGGATAGCCTGCACTGGCTTTATTACGGCTCAGGCCATCTCAGCGCCATTCGCCATAACCAGCAGATGATCACCGAATTTGAGCGCGATAACCTGCACCGTGAAACCAGCCGCACACAAGGCAACCTGTTCCAGTTTCGTGACTATGACCCACTAGGGCGCCGCATCAGCCAATACAGTGGCAGGGATAAATCAGCCTCCATCGGGCAGGGCAAACCGTGGCGGGCATGGCATTATGACCAACAGGATGATCTGTGCCTGATGGAAGATCACTACCGTGGCTGGGTGGAATATCTGTATGACTCGGAAAGCCGGCTGAAAAAAGTCACCAGTGTGGATAGCTTTGAAGAAATGCTGTGGTATGACCGTGCCGATAACCTGCTCGAACGCCCGCAATCCATGATGGAACAAGAGGCGAAAACGCCTCAGCTTCTGACGCCACAAGGTGACAGATTGATACAGTGGAATCAGTGGCGTTATGAATATGACGCACACGGCAATGTCATCACGCGGGGAACCCGTTCTGGCGATAAACAAACTTACCGTTATGATGGGGATAACCGCCTGATCAGCGCTGAAGGGTGCAGTATGCAAGCCCTCTATCATTATGATGCCCTTGGCCGACGTATTCGCAAAGTCATCACCACTCGGCCGACAGGTACACCGCAGCAGGCGCAGACGGATTTTGTTTGGCACGGCCTGAAATTGTTGCAGGAACGCAATATCAATACGGGCAAAATCCAGACTTATTGTTATGAATCCCATGACAGCTATACGCCGTTAGCCTGCATTGTGGCGAAAGGAACAGTGCGTGATTATTTCTGGTATCACACCGATATCAATGGAGCGCCACTGGAAGTGACGGATGAAGCGGGCAAGATTGCATGGTCAGGCAAATATGACGCCTTCGGTGCTGTTAACAGTATCACCGCCGCATTCTTTAGCGAACCGGAGCGCTCACCGAAAAACTTTGACCAAAATCTGCGTTTCGCCGGGCAATATTTTGACAAAGAGACGGGGCTGCACTTTAATACTTATCGGTATTATGCACCTGAAATTGGAAGATTTATAATGCCCGATCCAATAGGGGTGCAGGGCGGGATTAACCTTTATCAATATGCGCCGAACCCGTTGTCTTGGATCGATCCTCTTGGACTTGCGAAGTTGTTTGAGTTGGGAACATATGGTGATTTGAATGGACCAACCCATGTTGGTGATAAATTGCAAGCACATGAATTGTTGAGACATGAATATTTACGTCAACAGGGACTAGCAGGTAACGGTCGATTATCAGGAAATCCATCTATTGCTTTAGATTTAGATCACCATACTCGTGGCCCACAAAAAGATACACGCGGTATTGGTAGTGCTCATTGGCATGAGAATCAAATTAGGGCGAGTCAAGGCCTTGGGAAAAATGATTTTGCATCAACACCGAAGAGAGAACTAGATATAACCTCTGGTGGGTTAAGAAAATCTGGTGTTCCTGCTAGCAGAGTAAAACAGTTGAGAAATCAAGCTAGAAAATTCTTAAAAGGATTAGCAAACAAGGCTAAAAATGCTGGCACTTGTAATAAATAGGAGAAATGTTGCATGTATAGTCTTACACGAATTGTTGTAGAGGAAACCTCGAATAATGACTCCGGTTTTATTCTTGGTGGAAAAAGAGGATATGTTTCACAGTGGCCTGTAAATCCAGATGGCGAAAAATTACTTCATCTTTTTTCTATAGATTGTGAAAAGTTATCTCCTAAAATACCTGAAGGAATGTTGCCAACATCAGGATATTTATCTGTGTTTTCAACTTATTCTGATGTTGACTACTTTCTTGATAACATTACTTATTTTGGTGATGAACAAGAGCTTAACCTCATTAAGTCTGGATTTACGTTTGTTTCATATTCTTTGACTAAAGATACCTTGGAAAACAACGATAAATTTATACCAGAAAGAAGTGTTAGTCTTTTAGATATGGAAATGGAAGATGATGAATATCCAATGATTTCGCTTTTTTCAAAAAAAACTCCAAATGGTTTAGACGATATTGGTGATATTGGGGAAGATTATCATTTTGTATGTCAGATATACTCAGCAGATTTCCCTGAACCATTTCAAGATGCATTGGGTTTATCTGATGCTATTGGTTACTTGTTCATCAAAAATAAAGATAATGAAATAGAAGGTATCTTTTTTGTACAAACAGCATGATTTTTTTGAAATAATCATCTGGAACAAATGAGTGAAAATAATTCACTCAGTACCTATAAAACAATCAAGCCGGAAGATCACACATACTTCCTAGCTTGATTGTTTTTTTACTGTGGAATACCTGTGCCACGTCAACGCTGACAGAAGCTGCCCTATTACCTCTGCCACTCTTCTTCATTATTCACTGCACACGCCCGAATATCTGACCAATTCAGCCTTTTGAACAGTTGCGTCAATGCCATCGTCTGTTCATAGTTCAGATGTTCCTCTTGCCACAACTCAGAAAAATCGCTAATCTGAACAGACTATTCACCATCACAGATGGTTACATAGCTGTAATGGCAAAAAAACTCCTGTAGCCTGAAAGGGAGAGCAAGATTGCGGTACATCTGCCCACCTTTGGAAGCAGATATTGTCAGATACCTAAACCCTCGTCTGGCAGTGAAGGTTTCTTAAACTGAAAAATACACCCAAAAGGTGTTTTATATTGTCACCAAAGTGTACTGAACGTTGGTTGGTTCACGTAATTAAGCATAGACTTACTTTCACACATCACATTTATATTGCTTACTATTTCTGTTTGAAATATTCAGCGGATAGACTTTCCATAACCAAACCATTGACTCATTTCAACCGTTTGACACTGAACCTTGCGGCCTTTTGCTGTGCCTACGAGTATTTCAACTCTTGCATCACTTTTGTTGACCATTCGCGGAACCCAAGGCGTCACTTTTGGCAGGTTTACCGCTGAAAGTGACGCCGCAGCCAAAGAACAACCGAACCCTGACAGGCTCACGCCTGCTTCACCACTCAGTGAATCTGACACTGCATTTTTAGATTGAAAAAGGAGAACTTGACGATATCGAGGCTGGCTTTTTGCCGGTGGGGATGACCTGTACACGCAGGCGGCAGTACCGCGTACTCAACCGATACCCCGCAATACCTCAACCTGCGTTCACTCTGGCGCACAGATATTCGTCAAGGGCAAAGCTGATGTTTTCGTTTTGCCCGCATTGTCGCGCGCCAGAGAACGTAGATTGTCAGATATCAGTGGAGAAAAATGGATGAGTCGTTTGATGAAAGAATTAAAGTTTTTTGCCCGGCAAGGCGGTGGTAGTCACAAAACCTGCCATGATCGTATTCGGATCGCAGGGCGTCTGGGCGCGTTGTTATTGAGCCTGAATATTCAGGTGAAAAGTCTTGCTCATTTGAAAACTAAACATGTGGAACAATACGTTAATGCCCGTTTATCTCAAGGCATTACCAGGCGAACCGTGCAAAATGAAATGTCCGCATTGCGTAATATCTTCCGCATGGCTGGTCGTGAGAAACTGGAAACTTCGCCTCGCTTGAGTAATCAGGCTCTGGGATTAAGCGGTACCAGCCGTACCGGAACAAAACAGGCGATCCCTGATGATAAATTTCAGATGATTTATCAGAAAGCCCTTGAACGCGATGCCGGATTTGCCGTCACGCTGAAACTAGCCCGCTTACTGGGGCTACGTTCTCAGGAAGCCGTGCAATGCAGTGCTTCACTGAAAAGCTGGCGCAAACAGCTAGAACAGCCAGAACCGAAACTTCAGGTTGTTTTCGGCACAAAAGGTGGAAGACCAAGACAAACCCGTGTATTGAATGTTGCAGCGGTAAAAGAAGCCGTCGAACAAGCAATTACTATCGCAGAGCAACGTAGTGGCAGATTGATTGATAAACCGGATCTCAAGCAAGCCATGAATTACTGGCGGGTACATACCACAAAGATTGGTTTAACCGGCTGCCATTCACCCCATAGTTTGCGGTATGCATGGACACAGGATGCTCTGGCGTTTTACCAGCAGAATGGCTTTAGCCATCAGGAAGCACGGGCACTGGTTTCAATGGATTTGGGGCATGGAGATGGGCGTGGGCGGTATGTGGAACGGGTTTATAGTCGTTAAACTTAGTCGTTCCGTTATTGAGTCCAATAAAACAATCCGTTAAAGTATTCCCGCCATTGGCAAAATCCAATGGTCAAGGCGTCGCGGCCTTGTGTAACTATACACTGGTAGGAAGTTTCTACCAGTGCGTCTGTTATCACCCTTTCAATGGTGGTTCAGGCAGGGAAGGCTTCGGCCTTGCCGGTCATAGTTACCCGGTCCGCGAACCCTGTCTGAATCGCCACCATCAATATTAATTAATGGAAAGGGTAACAGGAATGAATAACAATATTAGAAATGACTGGCATCAAGCCGATATAATTGCTGCATTGCGTAAACGCGGTACAACCTTAGCAGCTCTCTCCCGTGAAGCAGGACTCAGTTCATCTACACTAGCAAATACTCTCAGTCGTCCGTGGCCTAAAGGTGAATGGATTATTGCGGATTATCTTGAAATCCATCCTTCGGAAATCTGGCCTAGTCGTTACTTTGATAAACGTGGTCAACTTATTGAACGTAAGGTTCGTAAAGTTTCTGTTAAATAACTGGATGGAAATTAAAGAAGCCATGTTAAAAAATAATATTTTCATTTATTAATTTTGTATTCATGGCTATTTATTAAATTTTAATTTCAGCCATTATAGGTACGCTGTATTATTTTGTGTATTTTTATGCTTCATTTTTCAATATTATATTTAAATTATCAAAGTGTATTATTATATGATATGAGAAATTATCAATGTTCGACTATTTATTTATGAAAAATAAAGCGGGTTTTAGCCCGCCATGAATAATCTATTAAATTAATTTTTGGCTGAGGTATTACAATATGGATGCATTAAAGTCCCATTGCTACTAGCCCCTTTTCCACCGTCACGTTTTCTAACTATATGATCGAATGAAATAGAATTTTGATGAATAAATCCTTGGCAAAATGAGCAAACAGATGCCTTTGGTAAACTTTCCTTAATATATATTTGTGACTTGACATCATTTGAAAATCCAGTTGAAGTTATTTTGGGAGTTTCTGTCTCTGATAAAAATGAATATTCAGATAAAATTAATTCCACAATGTTAGACTCTGGTTCTTTTTTCTTAAGTGAGTTTAAGATTAATGATTTTATTTTATAAATATGGTTGTGACTTTTCATGCCACTGCCATATTTAGCATTTACTGCTGCAATGAAATGTTTGTAATTAATTAAAAACTTTTCGAACGAGGGGCGAACAATTAAAAATGCGTTTAGATTTTTAGGTGAAGATTCTATATCTGATATAATATCAATCCAGGCTAATATTGCAGAATAAATATGGTTCCCTCTTTTATTATAAAAATATACTAATGGATGTAATCCTAGAGATGATGCATGAGAAGAGTTTATTCTTCTGAGAAACTTTAAAACTGTTTTAAGGTATTTAATGGTTGTTTTTCCATCTTGATCATCATGAATGTTTTTTGTCTTCCCTTTAATGCCATTACACTTTTTTACCAAGTCAAATATAAAACTATTTGTTTGTGGTGAGTTATGTTTTTTTATTAATGGTAAATCTAAAGTTCGCACAGGACCTGTAACTTTTGGAAGGAATATCAAATTATGGATTTCTTTCGCTGTATTTTCAATCTCATTTATTGTATCAGAATTAAATTTTGACCAATACTGATGCCCAGTACCAGCTCTTATAATTGCTCTAGATGCTATTGCAAATGCTTTTCCACGTGATTGTAATAATTCAATTTCGGTATCATTAATTTTAGATGCTTTTTGATTTATCTTAAAAAAAGACTGTTCTGCTTTTTCAGCGCCACCAGTAACCCATTGTAGTTGTATGGATGTACGACCTAAACTTAATGCTTTATCAAAAATATCAGATTCTTTTTTTCCATCTCTAATGGCTTTTTTATAGTCACTATAGGGTTTAACCGTATTTTTTATTTTTTCACGCGTTTTATTTGCTATATCTTTTTGTTCATCATCAATTTCATTATTAAAAAATTTTTGAGATATATATCCATCACCATAATCATCATTTATCCAAGCAATTAATGCCCCTAATCTGTGCGCACCATCAATAACAAAATTAAAAGAACCTGAATTCCATAGGATCACAGCTGGAATTAAATCACCATCGATAAAACTTTGTATAAATTCACATAGTTGATCATCACTCCAGTCTGAAGTTTCGCGCTGAAAATCTGGTTTTTTTAGTCCTGCGTAGAAAAATTCACCAGTTTCTAAGTCTTTTACGCTTACATTTTGGTTAAATGATGAAACTCTCGTATTATCTTCAATTATTTCGAAATCTTCACGAGGAATTAATGCATCTAAATTTACATTCGGCATTGCACACTCCATTCTAACTGTTTGTTAAATAAATATAAAATTTTTGACTCATCTATTAAGCGCAATCAGTTACTACAGTAGGATCTTTCTTAGTAAATGAAAATGCTTATAGGTAACTGATTAAAATAGGAATATATCAAATTTTCAGTTTTAAAGAATTCGGTTTTACACAAATTTCTATGTAAATAGCAAAATTATTTATTAGTTGATGGGCCTTTTAGGTCATCCTAGAGTAGTGATTGCATTTTCAGGGATATTTATTTTATTGATGATATTTTTGCAACAAAAGACCTGTTTTCAACAGTGTCAATCAAACAAAAATTAGGCAAACAGAGGAAAAATAATATGGGGGTATTATAGGGGGTATGGTGGAAAATTTAACATAATAAAATCATTTAAAAACAGTAAATTAAATTATTTTATCGAATCCTGTAGGGACCATAAAATCAATAAATTACGATAAAAAATTAAAAACCCGCCATAACAACGGGTCAGGTAACGGGTCAAGTTATCGTTACTTCTTCTCTTTTACCCAAGCCTCATAGACTTCTTCAGACCATCCCAAAAATGTTCCCCCCGCTGTTCTGTCCGGCTTAGGAAACTCATTTCTTTTTGCGTACATTCTCCAAAGGGTCGTTTTACTTTTTCCGGTTAGCCGTTGCATCTCTTCACGTTTGATGTACCTTGTTGTCACCACTCCTCCTCCCTTTGATAGCCACTTATCAAAATTCTCTTGCATGTCTTATCCGGTTTGCCTAATTTCATTATGTTTCAGGCAACATTCTGGACATCATTACTTACTGATATGTGAAGTGATCAGTGTTTTACTTGTTTCCAATATCTATTTTTCTTACAACTGTATTTGAATTAATTTATTTTGAATGTTCATATTATGAATCTCTTTCATATTCTTTCCTTATGAGTAATCATTCTGAATTCAGAGTGAAATATTCCCCAGTACAGGCGCTGTAATGAAATTTTTATCATGATATAAAATAGAATTTTCTTCTTCTTGTTTTATTCAACGAGGGTATAACAATGCCTTATTGCCGATGTGTCTTTCTTCTGGCAAGAAGTAAAAGGCAATATATCCATTAAATACATATAGCTTCCTTTTCGCTGATAAAGCCCATAGCCGTGACCGTCAACCGGTTCTAAATGATAGCAAGGGATCGGTTCGGTATGTTTTTGTCTGACGTGGTACATCGCCAAGAGATAATGTTTAAATTCCTCTTCATGATTTATTTCCCTGTCATTATTCTTTTCTGCCAAAAAGGGAAGATAGAAGTGCTCTGAATACGGAGCGGTGGCTGGCACAATAGGGGCAATAATACCTTTAATGTGGTGGGTACTTTTGGGTGTTGTTGTCGGTTCTTCGATGATGGCAGAAATAAAGGTAAGCATAAATCCTCATGTTAACGCTTTTATTATTTTGCAGTGATGACTCCTATCACTTTGATGCCCCTAACGTTATCACCGAAAACCCCTTAAATCCATACCCTGAGTGATATAAATTAAATAATTCCATTATGTAATTGATATTAAATATTTTTTATTTGGTGTGAGCTGAATGATTTTTTTAGTGTGATAATGACAGGGGCGGTGAGCATCCAAGACTCTGCATGAGAAAAAACAGTGTCTTGGTGTAAGAAATCGGCGGAATTTGCGCGTTGAATGAAGCCGAGAGGCGGTTATTGTTTTCGTTTCATGCCACGAAATAAACAGACAATCACCCCGACGATATCGATGTCAGGCGAAACTGGGATCAGAGGAACACGGGTATCGTCAACCGACAAATATCCCACGCCACCGCCCAGCTTATAACGATAAACAGAATGCTGTTCACCGATGCGGGCATAGACTAAATCATCATTGCCCCTCTCTCCCTGAGTATCGACCACGATTAAGGCGCCCGCCGGGACATCAGCGCAACCGGTATTTTGGGGGATGCGGTAAGCCCGGCAGGTGTCAAATGCGGCCTTTTGCTCAGACAGGGCCGGTACCATGAAAGTGTCGCGGGTGGCGTGTTCCTGCTCATAAATTTTGACCGACACATAGCGGTTGTACTGCCCGGCCATGTCATCTTCATCATGAAGTTTATTACCACTGCCATCACTGAGCCATTCCGGGCGTACGCCCAACGCCTGGGCTAAGTCAATGATCCGACCGGTTTTCGTCGCCGTCCCGGAGAGTAATTTCCATATCATGGATTGTGCCATGCCGGCTTTTTTTGCCAGCGAAGATTGGGTCAGTCCTTTATCTGCCATGGCTTCTTTTAATCTGTCAGCAAGCGTCATAAGTGCCTCATGAGTTTATCTGGGTATTCTGAATGATGGGTTGCTCATTCTATCCCTAAAGTGATAACTTTACAAACACACTGATAGTGATTTAATGTGATCGTTAGTGATATTATGATGGCAAACGTATGGGAACGGGGAAAAAATGAAAAACAGCGTGATAGAGAAAGTGATAGAGATTGCCGGCAGCCAGACCAAACTGGCTCAGGCACTGGGGTGTGCGCAATCGCTGATTAGCGGGTGGCTGTATGGCAAAAAACGGGTTTCGGTGTCACTGGTGCCTGAGATCGTGATTTTTTCAAACGGGGTGGTTCAGGCCCATGAACTGCGTCCGGATTTGCCTAAAGTCTTTCCGCCCCCTGATATCAGGGTCGGTGAGTAAACAGGCCGCGTGTTTAGCGTAGGGTAACAGGGAGAAACGACATGAGTATGAGTCTGATGGTGCAGGCAATGAGTATCCGGGTGGGCAATCCCCTGCGGAAACTGGTGCTGATTAAGCTGGCCGATAATGCGAATGATAAAGGGGAATGCTGGCCGTCGTATCAGCATATTGCGGATCATTGTGAGTGCAGTAAAAGTGCGGTGCGAAATCACATTGCTGCCCTGATTAAGCTGGGCTTGCTGACCAAGGAAAACCGGCTCGGTAATCACAACGGAAAAGGGAATGCCTCGAATGTTTATTACTTGAATTTATCGGTTGGCCCTGTGTCGCCAAAAAACATGCCCCCTGTGCCACCCGCTGGCAGCCCTGTGTTACCTGCTGGCACCCCTGTGCCATCAAATGGCAGACCCCCTATGCCGTCAGATGGCACCAGAATCAGTCACGCTTTTGAACCAGTCAAGGAATCAGTCAAAGAACCTATAAAACCCTTAGGGGCTGGGCAGGTGAAAAAAACACAAAAATCAAAATTCGACCCACTCACCGCCAAACCGGAAAACGTGAGTACGGAAACATGGGCAGACTGGGTGACGTTCCGGCAGGAAATCAGGAAACCCCTGACGGAAACCAGTTGCCGACAGCAGGCCAGACAACTGGCTGCATGTACTAACCCTGATGAAGTGATTTGTACCTCGATTGCCAACAGTTGGCAGGGACTCTTTCCTGACAGACCCAAATTCGGTCAACGGCAGCAAACCAACACCCATACTGGATTTGAACACAAGCGCTATGAAGCTCACGGTGCGAACTGGACAAAAAATATTTAAGGAGCAGAAAACGTGATGGAAACACAAGATCCCGGAATATTAAAAATCGTTCCCCGCTTTGCGCAGGCCAGCTTTGCGACCTACAAGCCGCAGAGCCTGATAGCTGAAAATAACTTGAAAACCTGTCAGGGCTATGCTCGGACGTGGGAGGACCGCAAGCAGGCCGGGGAAGGTATGATCCTGTGCGGACGTCAGGGAACCGGCAAAACTCACCTTGCCGTGGCCATTTGCCGTGAGATTGCCGCCGGGGGTGATGAAGCGGTTTTTATCACCACTGCATCACGTATCATCCGGGCGTTTCGTCGCTCATGGAACAGCGAGGGTGAAATGAGCGAGTTTGACACGCTGAAATTTTACAGCGAACTGGATTTGCTGGTGATTGACGAAATCGGGGTGCAGTACGGCACCGAGTCTGAACGCCATATTTTGTTTGAGGTGCTGAATAATCGCTATGAAGATCTGCTGCCCACTATTCTAATCAGTAACTTGCCTGTTACGGCGCTGGGGCAGTTTTTGGGTGACCGGACGCTGGACAGAGTGCTTCAGGGCGGCACGGTACTGGCCTTTGACTGGGAAAGCTACCGAAGGGAGATCGCATGAACCAATATGATTTGGAAATGGCCGTTATCAGTGGTTTGTTGTCGGGGGGAGCGACCCCCGATGCCTACGATGTCTTGGCGACATTGCCGGATGAGGCGTTCAGCTCGGTTCATCTGCGCCGGGTGTACGGGGAAATCAAAAGGCTGGCCCTGAGCAATGCCATGATTGATCCCTTTTTCATTGCAGATGCGATGGGCGAAGAACGGGGTGTTCTGGCTAACCTGCTGGAACTGGCCAAGACCCCAGTTTGGCAGGCCAATTTAAAAGGCTATGCAGAAAAGGTTATGCGTTACTGGCGGGTACGTCAGGTCACTGATCTGATTAACTGTTACCAGAAAGCGATTCAGGCCTGTGGCAATCACACGCAAGCGGAAGCACTGATCGCGGCGTTTGCGTCCCGGTTTAATGAATTATCCCCGCGTGACGGTAGCTTACAGCCTGTTGTCATCGGCACATTGCTGGATCGTTATGTTGAAACACTGGAAGCGCGTCATCAGGGCAATGCGGGCATGATCCTGACCGGGATTGAACCGCTGGACGAACTGACGGGGGGATTTAACCCGACGGACCTGATTTTGCTGGGCGGACGTCCGGGGATGGGAAAAACAGAACTGGCCCTGTGCATGATTGAGGGGATGACCCGTGACGGGGGCGGGGCTTTGTTGTTTTCCATGGAAATGGCGGCCCAACAAATTGCCGAACGTCTGGTGGCGGGATCGGCGGCGATGCCGGTGTCTCACCTCAGAAAGGGTGAGCTGTATGACGAAGACTGGGGGCGCATTGGCCAGGCACTCGGTTCACTTATCGACCGGGATATTCATGTGCTGGATGCCAGCGACTTGAGTGTCGACCAAATCTGTGCCATCAGTGAAACCCATAAGCGCCGCCACCCGAACTTAAAGGGCATTTTCGTAGACTATCTTGGATTGATTAGCAAACCCCGGGCTGACCGTCACGACTTAGCCATCGCAGAAATCTCGAAGACGCTGAAAGGGCTGGCGAAACGACTGCATACCCCGGTCACGGCCTTGAGCCAGTTATCCAGAGACGTGGATAAGCGGCCCTTGCATCAGCGTCGCCCGGTGGGCGCTGACTTACGTGATTCCGGCTCGTTGGAGCAGGATGCAGATCGCATTATTTTTACTTATCGGGATGAAGTGTATCACCCGAATAGCCCTGCCAAAGAGTATGCGGAAATTATTCTGGAGAAGAACCGCCACGGGCAGATCGGCACGGTTTATCAGGTATTCCGGCACGGCCATTACCTGCCGACCGATCAGAGTGCGGCAGCCGAAATTTGCCGCAAGCCGCAACACTCCAGACAAAAACAACGCCGCTATGCCAACCGGGCACTTTAACCGAGGAGTGGGCGAATGCGTGATATTCAATTCGTGATGGAACGCTGGGGCGCATGGGTGGCAGATAACCGCGACGGGGTTTACTGGTCCGCCCTTGCGGCAGGTTTCAAAGGACTCATTCCGAACAAAGTGAAGTCTCGGGTACAGTGTTGTGATGATGACGCTCTGATTATCTCAAGTTGCATGGCAAAACTGAACCAGCAGTATAGTGAGGCCCATGACCTGCTGTTTGATTATTACGTTTTCGGTAAAACGTTTATGCAATTGGCTCATGATTATCACTGTTCTGATACGTATATTGGAAAACGGTTACAAAAAGCCGAAGGCGTGATTGCAGGGATGTTAATGATGTTGGATATCCCACTGGATATGGATAAAGACATCCCGTTAGTGGCGGCATATAAAAATAAATCTTTACGATCGTAAAAACGCTGCTATTGTGATAAACGTGATAGCAAAGTCACAAGGCATTATTAACGCCAGACATTTTAAACCTTGCCCCGTGCAAGGTTTTTTTACGCCGGAAAGAAACATAAGACTTGCTGTTGTGTTGGGTCAGAGTTACATGTGTGCTTATGCACAAAAACTGACCATGAGGTTAAAATTATCATGCTAAAACAGGAAGATATGACGATAACCGCCGCCTGTGTTTTAGACGCTGTACCTTTGCATACGTGGTTTTCTGTTTCTGAAGTGGCGAAATTAATGGGGTTGCCTGAACCTCGTTGCCAATTACTGTTAACACAATTTCGTCTGGCGGGTTTAATGGAAAGCCGGGACGATGACACGTTTTTCAAACGTTCCTTCCTGATGGGGTGATGTTCCTAGTATGTGAAAGCGCAGCCGGTGAATGCCGGCTTTTCGTGTTGTGGTTTTCCCGAAAGCTGCCAGCGTCGAGAGGAAAAAAAGCGAATGGATTTACGCCCTGTCACCTTAGTCAACGACGATTCCCTGAAATTTATCAAAACCCTGCCGGATAACTGCATCGACCTGATTGCCACCGACCCGCCGTATTTTCGGGTAAAAGCGTGTGACTGGGATAACCAGTGGGAGGACGTGACGGCTTATCTTGCGTGGCTGGATGCACTGCTGGCTGAGTTCTGGCGGGTCCTGAAACCGAACGGCAGCCTGTACATGTTTTGTGGTTCGCGTCTGGCATCTGATACCGAGCTGCTGGTGCGGGAACGGTTTAATGTGCTGAACCACATTATCTGGGCAAAACCGTCTGGCCCGTGGCGCAGGCAACATAAAGCAAGCCTGCGGATGTATTTTCCGGCCACGGAACGCATTATTTTTGCTGAACACTATCAGGGACCTTATCACCCGAAAGGCGACGGCTATTTCAAACATTGCCGGGACCTCAAACAGTCGGTATTTAAACCGCTGGTGGATTATTTTCGTGATGCCCGAAAAACGTTAGGCATCACGGCAAAAGACATACACAAAGCCACCGGAAAGCAGATGGCCAGTCACTGGTTCAGCGACAGCCAGTGGCAGTTGTCCAATGAAACCGACTACCAAAAGTTACAGGCGCTGTTTGACCGTATCGCTAAAGAAAAGCACCAGCGGGGCGAGCTGAATACGCCGTATTCTGATCTGGCGGACTCGCATTTCACCCTGTCGCGTCAGTATGATGAATTGCGGCAGGAATACGGTTTAATGCGTCGCTCATTCACCGTCACCGCCGATGTGCCTTATACCGATGTCTGGCAGTTTGCGCCGGTACAATATTATCCGGGCAAACACCCGTGTGAAAAACCGGCTGATTTAATGGCGCATATTATCCAGTCCAGCAGCCGGGAAGGGCGGATTTCTTTATGGGCTCCGGGGCAACCCTGAAAGCGGCGTTGAAACTCAATCGTCGTGTATTGGGGGTGGAGCTGGAAGAAACTCGGTTTCAGCAAACGAAGCAGGAAATAATAGGCTTGAATTTATAGCTCAATAAATCACTTATCATCTTTCAAATTATAAGCCTTGCTATAGTCGTAATCCGATTGAGATGAAAATTTGGCCCAAGTAAGGTTTCAGGTGCGTTAACCGCAGGATGAAATTACCTTTATTAATAAATAATTAAGTGAGGTTTTTATGTCTAAAGTTAATAAGCCAGAGAATAATGCTGCCCTTAAGTGCCCATTCGATCCTAACCAATATAATATTGGCGACAATAACATAACCGTGCCAGCTGGTACTTCCGCATGGGCGCTAAGTCTAGTCTATTTAGGAAAACAGGTGCATCGCAGTGGTTGGAATGCTCCTATAGAACATATGCGTCTTGCTCATAAATCAGAGGTTGGTAATACAGATGATGGGGATGCTTATATTGAAAAGAGTGATAAAAATGGCTATTGGTCACGTTGGACACCAACTCAAGAGGATTTGTTGGCTTGTGATTGGCGGTTATTAGAGTCACTGTGTTCATCAGAAGATAGCATGCTAGTTTTTGATCTCACATCAGGGGCAGATAAGAATTCTAATGTTCAATATTGGGGTTATTCTTCAGGAAAATACGATAGCTCTCTTGGTGATTTGAGTATCGTACAAAATAAGACAGATATTGCAGAATTTTCCCTTCTATATTGGATTGAGTATAATTCTTCCGCCTTCGAAAACCAAGTATTCTGGAATATATCGTCTTACCCAAATGAAGAAAGTGTCCAAAAAGTTGCAAAGTTATTTAGCAAAGTTCTTGTTATAACAGTCGATAATATATCTTACAATCTTGGTAGGGCTAAAGATGCCTCCTCATTAGAGGGGGAGTCAGGTGGTAAATATGTCTATGTTGCATCATATTTTGGTTCTGAAGCGGCAAAATTAGGGGCTATTATGAAACATAAAAGTCAAATCCGCTTCTGTTGTAAATGGGGTTGACACTAATCTAAGTTCTAATTTCAAGGTTGCACTACTTTTTTGTGTGGCCTTTTCTATATCTGGAACTTTAGCGTAGAGGGTTTGCGCGAATGCCAGAAGAGCATTAGGATTCGGTTCTATTCCGAGAGATCCCACCAATTTTGCCGCCGCAATCACTTCCAGTACCACCGTATCTGCTATTGCGGTCGGCATCCTATTAACTCACTCACAGGGGCGACTATCTCACCCCACAGAAGCCATTGCTCTAATCGGATGGAATATGAAGATGAAAGAAAATCCTGATATTTGGGCACACCTCGGTGACTGGCTTATCTCAATAAAAGAACAAGGCATTGGCGCCACCCTCGCCGGGACAATGGCATTTCTCCGAGGTCGCTATAACGGCAGCGGCTGGTTAAAGGTGTCTATTGATGCCTTTATGTGTGCCATGTTCGCCTGGTTCATTCGTGATGTATTAAATCTGTTTGGCTTGAATCCTGACTTAGCCTACATCGGCAGTGTGGTGATTGGTTATCTGGGTACGGACTTTATCGGTCAATTGTTACGTAAGGTGGCAAAGAAAAGAGCAGGAGCCTCTTCTGATGGAAATCAGCAATAAAGGTTTTGAGTGCATCAAACAGTATGAAGGCCTGAAACTAAAAGCCTATCCTGACTCGGCAACCGGTGGCAGGCCGTGGACCATTGGTTACGGTCATACAAAAGGGATTAAAAAGGGAGATGTGATTACAGAACAGCAAGCTGAAATATTCCTGCATGATGATCTCCAACCTGTTTACACCATATTAAGACAATGGGTTAAAGTTCCGCTGAATCAAAGCCAGTTCGATGCCTTATGTTCGTTTATCTTCAATTGTGGCAGCGGTAACTTTTCGGGTTCTACGCTATTGAAGAAACTCAATCAAGGTGATTACACCGGCGCAGCGGCAGAGTTTTCCCGATGGAATAAAGCGGCAGGCAAGGTTATGCGTGGGCTGGATAATCGCAGGACATCTGAACGCCAGATGTTTTTATCATGAAGCTCAATTTCACCTCTGGCGTTGTTATTGCATTGATTATCGCTTCAGTCGTAGCCTTCTTATACCGCTCTGGCTATAAGAAACAGCTCGGCATCAACAGTGACCAGATAACTGAAATCCAGCAACTGACTGACACCATTAGCTACCAGAATACGCATATTGAAATGCTGCATGAGCTGGATAGTAAACACACTCAGGAACTCGCTCATGCCAAGACTGAAATCGACACTCTTCGGGCTGATGTTGCCGCTGGCCGTCGCAAGCTGTGCATCCAAGCCACCTGTCCCGTGTCAGAAACCACTGCCTCCGACAGCGTGGTCGATGCAGGCTCCCCACAACTTACCGAATCAGCTCAACAAGATTATTACGATCTCCTCCGAATGATGTCTGAGAACGAGCGGCAGACGAAATATTTGCAAGACTATATCAAAATTGAATGCAGAGGAAACAATGGAAAAACAATACATTCTATTTTGGGTGAGTAAAAATTAATAACGTAGAACTTATTGAAATATGAAATTTTTATTAAGGATAATAGCCCTCACAATAACTTAATGATGAGGTGATTTATGGATGCAAATTGTATTAGTTTTTGGGCAATGATCGGAACGTGGTTTGCTGGATTAGCAACTTTTTTCGCCACAATGGTTGCTTTGTACAATGCATCTATTTGGAAAAAGCAGATTATAGAAAGTGAAAAGACTCAGATAATTACAACATTGTCTAAATATCTTATGAACTTAGAAGATATCAAAGATAAAGAAGAAAATGATAGCACGTGGACACAATTAAAAGAAAATTATGATCTTCTAATACCGCAGTTTTTATCATTAAAAACAGCTTTGTTACTTAGAAAAAAAGCAAGTAACGTAGTCAACAAGTACAATGAATATACTCAATGTTTTAAGTTCAATCATGAAAGTTATATGGATGAATCTACCTCAGTGGAAAATCAGATAAAGGTTACTACAGAATTAATGGGTAATATCTTAAAATTAGGAAACTAACCACCTTCGGGTGGTTTTTGCTTTATGGAGGTCAGGACATGCCACCCCGCATCCCCCGTGCCTGTCGCAAGTCAGGTTGCCCCAAGACCACCACCGATCGCAGCGGCTACTGTCCTGACCACCTGCACATGGGCTGGCAGTATCACCAGCAGGGCAAGAGCCGACACCAACGCGGCTATGGCAGTCAATGGGATAAGCCAAAGACACGAGTTAAACAACGGGATAACTCTCTGTGCCAGCACTGCTTACGTCAGGGGCGAGGCGTTACGGGTACTACCGTTGACCATATCCAACCGAAAGCCCACGGTGGCACCAATGCGTTAAGTAACCTGCAATTGTTGTGTGATGCCTGCCATCGGCAGAAAACCGCGGTGGAGCGATTGCGAAGATATTAATTTTCAATTGTCACCATTGCAGATGTCATCGTTACAGGGGAGGGGCGGATCAAATCCCTGCCACTCTCGCCCTTAAGGACCGCCGCCTTGGGTCTTTTTTTATACCCGCGAAAAATGAAATTTAAATCGGGTGATTTTGTTCGCTATTTTGGACGGTTTTTCTGACTACGGGAGGTGCTGCGTATGGCGGGAACGGCGGGTAAATCCGGTCGTCGCCCCAAGCCGACGGCACGCAAAGCACTGGCTGGTAATCCGGGCAAGCGCAAGCTGAATCGGGATGAACCGGCTTTTACTCCATTGACCAGCGTTTCACCGCCGGACTGGTTTACCGAATGTGAAATGCCGCTGGCAGAGGTGATGTGGGCACTGACCAGCAAGGAGTTATGCGCTCAAGGGTTACTGTGCGTGACCGACCTCGCGGTGCTGGAACGCTGGTGTGTGGCGTATCAGTTCTGGCGCAATGCGGTGATCAATATCGCCCGGCAGGGCAATACCGTGACCGGTGCAACCGGCGGCCCGATTAAAAATCCGGAGCTGACCGCCAAAAAAGAGCAACAGTCTGAAATGGATACCACCGGCTCAATGTTGGGACTCGATCCGAGCAGCCGTCAACGCCTGATTGGGGCCGCGGGTCAGGCCAAAACGGACAATCCGTTTATGAGGATGATTGCATCATGAGCCGCAAATCCTACCTGAATGTCAATGCGGCGAATCAGTACGCTCGTGATGTGGTGCGCAATAAAATTGAAGCTGGTCGTTATGTCAGGGAAGCCTGTCAGCGACATCTGGATAATCTGGCTCAGGAAAAGAGCAAGCTGTTCAAATACCGGTTTGATAAGGATCTAGCGGAGCAGGCGGCGAAATTTATTCAACTATTGCCGCACACCAAAGGTGAATGGGCCTTTAAACGGATGCCGATCACACTGGAGCCGTGGCAGTTATTTATTGTCTGCTCGGCCTTTGGCTGGGTGCATAAAGGCAGTCGGTTACGCCGCTTTCGGGAAGTGTATACCGAAATTCCCCGTAAAAATGGCAAGTCTGCGATTTCTGCCGGGGTGGCTCTCTATTGTTTTACCTGCGATGACGAATTCGGTGCGGAAGTCTATTCCGGCGCGACCACGGAGAAGCAGGCGTGGGAAGTGTTTCGACCTGCGCGATTGATGTGCAAGCGCACGCCGCTGTTGACCGAGGCGTTCGGCATTGAAGTGAATGCTGCCAATATGAATCGCCCGGCAGATGGTGCCCGGTTTGAGCCGCTGATCGGCAATCCCGGAGACGGTCAGTCACCCAGTTGTGCGATTGTGGATGAATACCATGAGCATGATAGCGACGATTTGTATACCACGATGCTGACAGGAATGGGCGCACGACGTCAGCCGTTGATGTGGGCGATCACCACGGCAGGTTACAACATTGAAGGGCCGTGTTATGACAAGCGGCGCGAAGTGATTGATATGCTGTCCGGCAATGTACCTAACGAAGAGTTGTTCGGCGTAGTCTATACCGTGGACGAAGGCGATGACTGGACCTCACCGGCAGTGTTACGCAAAGCCAACCCCAATATGGGTGTCTCAGTCTATGCCGATTTCCTGTTGAGCCAGCAACAACGCGCCTTGAATAATCCACGTTTAGCCAGCGTATTCAAGACCAAGCACCTCAATATCTGGGTGTCGGCGCGGGAGGCGTATTTCAATATGGTGAACTGGAAACAGTGCGAAGACACCTCACTGACGCTGGCGCAGTTCGAGGGTCAGCCCTGTTTTCTGGCCTTTGACCTGGCCCGCAAGCTGGACATGAACAGCATGGCGCGGCTCTTTGTCCGTGAGATTGACGGCAAACGGCATTTCTACAGTATTGCCCCACGTTTTTGGGTGCCGTATGACACGGTTTACAGCGTGGAGCAGAACGAAAATCGCCGCAGTGCTGAGCGTTTCCAGAAATGGGTAGAAATGGATCTGCTGATCGTGACTGAGGGGGCAGAGGTTGATTACCGCTACATTCTTGAAGAGGCCAAACTGGCCTGTCACCTGAACCCGGTTAATGAAGCCCCGATTGACCCCTTTGGCGCCACTGGTTTATCGCATGCACTGGCGGATGAGGGGATTAACCCGATCATCATTAGCCAGAATTTCACCCATATGAGCGATCCGATGAAAGAGCTGGAAGCGGCGATCCAATCCGGGCGTTTTCATCATGACGGTAACCTCATTATGTCCTGGTGTATCGGCAATGTGGTGGGGAAAACGATGGGTGGCAATGATGACATTGTGCGCCCGATTAAAGAGCATAAAGACAGCAAAATTGACGGCGCAGTCGCACTGATTATGGCGATGGGGCGGGCGATTTTGCACGAAGCTCCCAGCCTCTCCGATCACTTGATCTTCCACGGTGTTCGTTCACTCTGAGATTTTTTTATGAAATTACTAATGATGACTGCCCTGCTGGTTGGGCTGGCAGGTGGTACTCTGCTGTCTTACGGCGCCGGGCTGCTGTTACCGGCTGCCGGGTTTATGGTGGCGGGCAGCCTGTGTCTTGGCTGGTCGTATTGGGTCTCACGTATGTTGAGTCAGACATCGGATAAGGAGGCCTGATGTTTTTTCCCGGATTATTTCGTAAATCCACCGGATCCCTGACGTCCCGTGATTTAAGTGAACTGATTGGACTGTCCTATGACACCTGCAGCGGGCGGCGGGTCAGCCCACAACTTGCGATGCAGCTCACTGCGGTGTTCAGTTGTGTGCGGGTGTTGGCGGAATCGGTCGGCATGTTGCCCTGTGCGTTGTATGAGCAACTGGAGCGCGGCAATCAACGGGCAACCCGTGAACGATTGTATAAGTTGCTATCGGTGAAACCCAACAACTATATGACGCCGCAGGAGTTCTGGGAGCTGCTGATTGCCTGCCTGTGTCTGCGCGGGAATTTCTATGCCTACAAAGTGAAAGTGCTCGGGGACGTGGTGGAATTGTTACCCCTCGATCCGGGCTGTGTGGTCGCCAAACTGAACAAGGACTGGCAGCCGGACTATCAGGTAACGTTCCCGAACGGCGAGAACCGGAGGCTGACGCAGGATGAACTCTGGCATGTGCGCATTTTTACACTGGATGGTCTGACTGGATTAAGCCCGATCACCTATGCGCGGCAAGCGATTGGGCTGGGGCTGGCCACCGAAGAGCACGGTTCCCGGTTGTTCGGTAACGGCGCTGTCACCAGTGGTGTCCTGCAAACGGATCAGGCATTGAAAGACGAGGCCTATCAACGTCTGAAAACGGATTTTGAAGCGCGCCATCAGGGACTGGTCAACGCCCATAAGCCGATGATTTTAGAAATGGGGCTGAAATGGCATCAAATCAGTCTGTCTGCCGAAGATGCGCAGTTTCTGGAAACCCGCAAATTTCAGCTGGAGGAAATCTGCCGCATCTTCCGGGTGCCGTTGCATATGGTGCAGAACACCGACCGTGCCACCTTTAACAACATCGAGAATCTGGGGATCGGGTTTATTAATTACTCGCTGGTGCCTTACCTCACCCGCATTGAACAGCGTATCAATGCCGGGCTGGTCAACACTGCTAAACAGGGGCGATTCTACGCCAAATTCAATACTGGTGCTCTGTTGCGTGGCGATATGAAATCCCGCTTTGAAGCCTACGCCACCGGTATTAACTGGGGCATTTATGCGCCGAATGAATGCCGGGAGCTGGAAGAACTGAATCCTCGCGAGGGCGGTGATATTTATCTGACGCCGATGAATATGACGACCAACCCGGAGAATGCGACCAAACAATCCCAAACGGAGGAAAAACCTCATGCCGATGATCACCAAACAACGGCTTGATATGCCCCTGAAAATCAAGTCGGTCAGCGATGCCGGCGAGTTTGAGGGCTATGGCTCGGTGTTCGGACTCAAAGACAGTGCCGACGACATTGTGTTACCCGGTGCGTTTGCCAAGACGCTGAAACACTGGGGTGAAAAAGGCGGCCTGCCTGCGTTGCTCTGGCAGCACCGCATGGATGAACCCATCGGGATTTATACCGACATGAAAGAAGACGAGACCGGGCTGTATCTCAAAGGGCGATTGCTGATTGAGGCTGATCCGCTGGCAAAACGGGCGCATGCCCATATGAAAGCGGGTTCACTCTCCGGCCTGTCCATCGGCTACACCCTGAAAGACGGGGAATATGACCGGACAAAACAGGCTTTTTTACTGAAAGAGCTCGATTTATGGGAAGTCAGTCTGGTGACCTTTCCCGCCAACGAGGATGCCCGGGTGAGCAACGTCAAATCGGCCTTTGCCCGGGGGGCTATCCCTAATCCCTGCCGTATTGAACGGGTTCTGCGCGATGTTGGACTCTCCCATACTCAGGCCAACGCGTTTATGGCAGAGGGCTACGGAGCCTTGTCTGTGCGTGACGCCGAAACTGTGTCGGCATTGGCTGCCCTGAAATCATTACATTTTAACTAACCGGAGTGTTTTATGCCGATTGAAGTGAAAGACGTACAACAGGTTGCGCAGGAAATTCAGCAGCGTTTCGACGAGTTCAGACAGAAGAACGATCAGCGTATTGAGGCCATCGAGGCTCAGAAAGGTAAGTTGTCCGAGCAGGTGGATACCCTGAACGGCAAATTGTCTGAGCTGGACAGTCTGAAATCCGCGCTGGAAGCCGAGCTGACGGCGCTGAAACGCCCGGCGGGTGGCAGCAGTTCACCGGCTGTCAGTGAGCATAAAGCGGCATTTTCCCAGTTTATCCGCAAGGGTAAGGAAGACGGGCTGGCAGAGTTGGAGCAAAAAGCGATGCAGACCACGGTCGATCCGGATGGCGGCTATGCCGTGCCGGAGGAGTTGGATCGCAATATCATCACTGCCCTGAAAGAGGAGGTGGTGATGCGTGCCGAGTGTCATGTGATCTCGGTTGGCAACCCGAACTTTAAACGATTGATCAATCAGGGGGGCGTTAATAGTGGCTGGGTAGGCGAAACCGATGAACGTCCGGGAACTCAAACGCCGAAGCTGGCCCCCATCGAACCGACCTGGGGTGAAATCTACGGCAACCCTGCCGCGACCCAGACCATGCTGGATGATGCCTTTTTCAATGTGGACGCCTTTATCTCGTCGGAACTGACACAGGAATTTGCCGGGCAGGAAGAAAGCGCCTTTACCCACGGAGACGGCAAAAACAAACCGAAAGGCTTACTGGCCTACGGCAGTGATGGACAGGAAGACAAAGCCCGTAAATGGGGCACACTACAGCATCTGTTGCTGAAAAAGCCGACCGAGGTCACCGCCGATGAAATTATGCAGCTGATCTATACCCTGCGTAAACCGTACCGCACCGGCGCGAAGTTCATGATGAATAACAACCTGCTGTTTCAGGTACGCACCTTAAAAGACAGTCAGGGCAATTACCTGTGGCAGCCGGGTCTGCAACTGGGGCAACCCTCTGCACTGCTGGGCTACGGTATTGCGGAAAACGAACAGTTTGCGGATTTGGGCGCCGGTGCGGTGCCGGTAGCGTTCGGTAACTTCAAACGCTGCTATACCATTTTGGATCGTCTCGGGGTGCGCATGTTACGTGACCCGTACACGCACAAGCCGTTTATTCACTTCTACACCACCAAACGGGTCGGTTCTCTGCTGGTGGACAGCAACGCGGTGAAACTGTTGAAAGCCGCAGAAGGTAAGGCCTAATTATCAGGAGTTCCTATGCCTTTTCCTCCCCTTGAGCTGCTCCGGCAGCAGTGCCGACTCGACAGTGATAACCATAGCGAAGATGATTTATTAAACACCTATTCCCGCGCCGCCATCAAACGAGCAGAAAGTTACCTGAATCGCCATCTGTATGAGGATTCAGTGCCGGAGGATGATCCTGACGGCCTGCTCGTCACCGACGATGTGACACTGGCGATTATGCTGACGGTGGGGTTCTGGTACGACAACCGGGAGGCCCAGTCATTGCCGCTGGGCTTTCAGGTTTTGCTAGAGCCCTATCGTTTTATTCCGTTATAGGGGAATACCGATGAAAGCAGGAGAACTGCGTCATCGCATCCGGTTATTTCGCCCGGTTATCCATCGGGACGAACTGGGTTCAGAAACGTTCAGCCACAGTGATGTCGTCACTGTCTGGGCAAAAGCCGAAGCGGTATCCAACCGAAAGATCCGTACTGCCGGGCAACAGCAGGTGATCGAGGTACAGCAATTTACCGTCAGACCCCGGAGTGATATCCAACCGGGCTGGCTGATTGAACATCAGGAAAGGCGGTTCACGGTGCGTGCTGTTGACCGTAATCGTGCTGACCGCACGATAATAACCACAGAGGCAGATGTACGTCATGATTGAACTTGAATTGAAAGCTGATTTAGAACGGTTAACAGGCCTGCCGGTTTACCCGCTGATCTTGCCGTCAACGGTATTAGAGGGCGTGACCTACCAGCGTATCAGCGATCCCCGCTTGATTGTCGGGCTGGTGGCCTCGCCATTAATTGAAGCCCGTTTCCAAATCAGCATTATGGTGCTGAACGATTACACCCAAGCGCTGCGACTGGAAGCGAAAATCCGTTCTGCGTGGGAAGCCGTGCAGCATGGCCTGCTCGGCCGTTATCCGGTGCAAACCGTTTCACGCGGGATGTTGCAGCAGGAAGTAGAAGAGTTGACCGAAAATCGCAAGCGTTACCGTATCACACGGGACTTTATCATCACTTACACGGAGAAGCCGGCATGATCACGGCACACACAACGGGATGGGCCGCGCTGGGGCGTCAATTGCAGGCACTGGATACCGCTCTTCAGACCGACATCATGCGAAAAGCCGGTAAAAAGGCGATGCAGATTGTACAGGAAGATATGCAGGCCCATGCCGGTTACGACAAGCACAGTCACACCGCGCATTTGCGGGACAATATTCACATTCGCACGACAAAATCGACGAAATATTCGGGCGGCGTGATGATCACGGTTGGCCCGGCGAAAGCCCACCGAATAAAAGCCCTGGCGCAGGAAATGGGGACGGTCAAACAGGTAGCGAGACCGTTTATCCGTCCGGCGCTGGATTACAACAAAACCGCTGTTATCAAGGTGCTCACACAGGAAATTCGTGATGCACTGGCCGATTACAGCCAATAAGACAGGAGTTAATTTTATGGCAACCTCCTCACCGGAATATGCCGTCTTGCCGGCAGGGACCTTGGTCAAGTTCGGCAAACCCGGCGACAGCGTGGCGCAGATGAAACCCCTCATCAATTGCAAAGCACTGGGGGCCACGGGACTGACGGGCAGTTTTGTTGATTGCACCACCTTGGTGGATACGAATAAACAGTTTATCTCTGATATGCCGGAAGGCCCGGAAAAATCCCTCGGCTTTATCGATGACCCGACGAACGCAGATTTTGTCTCTTTCCTGAATGCGGCGGAACAGCACGAAACGGTGCAGTTTTATCTTGCTCTGCCGAATCAACGTACCGCCACGATGATACTGGCGCTGTCCGGCTGGGAAATGAACGACATTAACGCGCCGGCGAGTGAAGTGATTCAAATCACCGTCAAAGGCAAACAAAACAACCTTGTCTGGGGTATCGCGGACAAGAAAACAGGAGTTACCCAATGAACGCATTGAAAGCGGCTTTACTCACCCCGCGCCCGCAGATTAAAGCGGTTGAACTGTTTGGCATTAACGTTAATCTGCGCCGAATGACCGCGCTGGAACTCTTAGATGTGGAAGAAAAAGCCGAAAAATTCAGTGAAGCGGGAGATGGGCGTGAAGCCTCCCGCCTGAATATCCAGATGGTGTTGGATTGTCTGGTGGATGACAAAGGTAAACCGATCCCGGCGAATGAGCTGCCCACGGCAGATGAATTGATGGCTATCCATGATAACGCCACCCTGATTGACGCGATCCAGACCGTGAAGCGCCATTCCATTGGTACGCTGGAGGAGGCCGAAAAAAACTAACCCGCTCGCCGTGGCTGCACTTTGCTTTTACACTGGCGGAGCAACTCGGAGAAATTGACCCTTATCGCATCCTGTCTTTACCGGCCTCGACACTCAACGAGTGGCAGGCCTATTACCGATTGAAAAACCGTAAACAGCCGGACAATCTCTCTACTGACCCAGTCTCCGTTCCCCGTGATACGGTGCAGGCGCAGTGTGATGCGGTGATGAAATTATTAGGTTAAGTTATGGCGAATTTATCTACCCTGACGGTGGGCTTGCTGGTCAATGCGACGTCGTTCAAATCCCAGATGAGGGACGCTTACCGCTATGCCGGGCGGGAGTCTGAACGCTTCACCGATAAAACTGTATCGGACACGAAAAAGGCCAAAAAGGCGTACAGTTCACTGGCGTCACACATCAAATCGGTTTCCGGACAACTGGCGTTACTGGCAGGCACGGGTTTTTCACTGAATACCGTGATGGCTCATACCCGCAAATACGGGCAGGCGC
Source organism: Xenorhabdus sp. SGI246 (assembly GCF_040838225.1). Taxonomy (NCBI): domain Bacteria; kingdom Pseudomonadati; phylum Pseudomonadota; class Gammaproteobacteria; order Enterobacterales; family Morganellaceae; genus Xenorhabdus; species Xenorhabdus sp. SGI246. The sequence continues at coordinate 9,190 of NZ_JBFPEZ010000016.1, read as the reverse complement.
TGTCTGACCTGTCCGCCATTACCGGCGCAACGGGCGAACAACTCAAGAAACTGGATGAAAACGCCCAACGGCTGGGGCGTACCACTGAGTTCGGGGCGACCGGCATTGCACAGGCGCTGAAACTGATGGCCTCGGCCAAACCGGAGTTGCTCAAAAGCACCGAGCAACTCACCCAAGCCACTGAGAAAGCGGTCATACTGGCGCAGGCATCCGGGATTGATTTGCCGGAGGCCACCCGTGCACTGGCGTTATCACTCAACCAGTTCGGTGCCAGTGCCGCACAAGCCGATCGCTTTATTAATGTACTGGCAGCCGGCGCGAAATACGGTGCTTCCGAAATTAACGAGACGGCTCAGGCCATTAAAAATGGCGGGACGGTCGCCGCACAAGCCGGGATCAGTTTTGAAGAACTGGGCGCGGCGATCCAGATACTGGCGGAGCGCGGCATCAAAGGCGGCGAAGCAGGCATTGCGATCCGTAATGTGATACTGGCATTGGAGCGTTCCACCGATAAAAAACTGAAACCATCGGTGGTGGGTTTGTCGTCAGCCTTGGGATACCTGACCCGTCAGAACCTGTCTACCGCACAGGCAGTCAAACTGTTCGGTCGGGCGAATGTCAGTGCCGCGTCGAATCTGGTCACCGGGCGGGAAAAACTGGAAGCACTGACCCAAGCCCTGACCGGGACGCAGGTCGCCTATGAGCAAGCCAGCGCCCGGGCGAATAACCTTGGTGCCGATTTGGATGTACTGACCCGCGCCTTTGAAGGGATGGCGGTGAAAATCGGGCAAAGTGCCGATGGTCCATTACGTACTGGCGTGCAGGGAGCAACCACGGCGATTAATGCGCTGTCCGAGAATTTTAATTGGGTGGCCAGTGTGGCATTGCATACGTTCATTCCGGTGGTCGCCACCAAGCTGACCGCGGGATTGCGTGAAAATATGACAGCATGGCGATCCACCGAAAAAACGGCTCGAGATGCGGCAAAACAGCAGGCTGAAACCGCCAAACGCACCCTTGAACAGACCAATGCCACGCTGCGTTCAACAGAAGTTCAGGGCAGGCACATTCAATATCTGGAAAGAACCAATCGTTTGCACGGCCTTTCCATCAATTATGCGAAAGAAAAAAGCACCCTGATCCGGCAGGAAACCGAAGCCCTTAAATTGCAAACACAGGCAACAGGACAACTTGAAGCAGCTAACCGTCGGCTGTCTTATTCCTATCGGGCATTATCTGCCGCTGGAGGATTTGCCCGTGGCGCGCTTGCCATGATGGGTGGGCCATTTGGTACAGCCATGCTGGCGGGTTCTGCTCTGTATGGGTTATATAACGCCAGCGTCCAAGCCAGAGAGGGATTAAGGCACTTAAAGGATGAAACCGTTGAAACTGTGGCTGAACTGCAACGGCTTTCCAGCATTAAGGTGGAAGTCGAGCTGGATAAGACTGACGATGATATCAACCATCTGAAAGCAGAACTCAGGCAGATTGATAGCCAACTGGAACGGTATTCTCAAACCCGTATCAAGCACTTAGAAAATCGCCAAAAAGGGTTCTTACGTTTTCTTTATGAAGACCCCAAAGAAGTTGAAAAGCAAGGCCGGGTCTTACTCAGTCGACGAGAAGATATTCTCAAAGGAATAGAAAAGAAAACCGCCAGAAAGAAAAACCTACAGGCAACCTCGGCCGCCGGTCTCTTTGACCAGCCCCCGCCTGAGCCGCCAAACCCCACAGGTTACGGCACGGAGAGTCCATGGACAGGTCAGGATCTTACGAACGAGGAGAAACAGGGCAAACAATCACTTACCCTTTACCAGCAGTTACGCAAGGAAATTGAGCAGACCCATGCCACCAGCCTGGAGCGTATCCGGCTCAGCGAAAAAGAGATGCGGGGTAAGATCCATGATGTTGGCAAATCGGGTATCGCTTCGGACAGTGAGCTTCAGCGCTTAAACATCCTCAATGCTGAAAATCACCAAAAACAGCGGCTGGAACTGGCAGAAAAATATTCCCCAGCTGCCGCATTGCGCCGGCAGGAAAAAGACGCCAGTGCAGAACTGAAAGCGCTGTACAGCGAACGGTTATTGACTGAACAGGAATACCTGTGCGCCAGTAAAATGTTGTATCAAACGTCGGTGAAAGACACATTAGCGGAACAGGCAAAACAAATTTCGGCTCCGCGTTTAGAGATGGCCGGCGAGGTGGATCCGGTTGTGCAACTGCAAAATCAGCTGACTGAGCAACAAGCGCTCTATGACAGTTACTACCGCAATGGGCTTATCAGTAAAGAACGTCATGAACAGTTAATGACCGCTGCGGCTCATCGTGCCAAAGAGGCGCAATTGGCTGCCGCCAAGGATTTATACGCCTCACAGGGGGATTTCCAGAAAATGCAGATGAACCTGCTGGATGTGGTTGAGCAACGTACGGGTAACGCCTTAACCGGCATGTTGACGGGGACAAAATCCTTTTCGGAATCGATGCGGGAATTATCCGCATCATTGGCGCAATCCATCATTCAGGATTTAATTCGCATTGCAGTACAGGCACTGCTCACCAAAGCAATCTCCGGTTTTTTCGGTGGCGCGATGGGTAACATGGGCGCCAGTGCATTGTCCTCAGCCGGTGGTGGAATGTCTTCAATTGGTTCGGGTACCACCATCACGCCGGATGTCTGGAAAAGCCCAATCCCCTTATCTAATGCCAAAGGAGGTGTTTATCAATCGGCAGATTTAAGCCAATACAGTGGGCAGGTGGTCAGCCAACCGACCCTGTTTGCGTTTGCCAAAGGGGGCGGGGTGATGGGGGAAGCCGGACCGGAAGCGATTTTACCCTTAAAACGGGGGACTGACGGTAAGCTGGGCGTTCAGGCCACCGGCAGTACGGGTAACCAAACCTTTAACTCCGTTCATATCGTGATCCACTCTGAGGGCACTCACGACACGAAAACCTCGAGTGGTGCAGAATCTGCGGGGCAGGATATCGCGAAATACGTCGATCAGCGTTTCAAATTTTTACTGCATAAAAGTCTCAGCCAGGGAGGGGAACTCAGTGCGGCGATTAAAGGAGGCCGATGATGATAAAAACCTTTAATTTTCCGGCCAGAGTGGGGGCGAGTGGCGAGTTTGAGCCGATTGTACGCGCTGTCCAGTTCGGTGATGGCTATAAACAAATGTCAGGCGATGGGATCAACACGCAGCGCGAAAGTTGGCCGTTGTCTTTTGTCGGAGTACGGTCTGACATCCAGCCGATTATCGCTTTTCTGCGTGAGCATCAGGGCTGGCGCTCATTTAAATGGCGTAATCCGTTATCGGAACTGGGGCTGTATCAGGCGGGAAAATTCACTGTTCAGGCCTATGGCGCTTATTTCACCCTCTCCGTGACCTTCACCCGTATTTATCATCCGTAAGCGATTTCATTATGACTATCAATACCACACTTCAGCGGCTTGAGCCGGGGAGTAAAATTGTCTTATTTACTGTCGATGGCTCGGCATTTGGTGGGCCAATCTTGTTCTTTCATCATCACCCGATCCCGTATTCCGAGGCCGAACTGGAACATAGCGGGCATGTCCCGGTGAAATCCCTCTGGTGGCAGGGTATCGAATACAAACCGTGGCCCGTCAGCATCGAAGGGCTGGAAGTGACCGGCGATGGCCGGGCGGTCACACCGACCCTTAATGTGGCCAATCTGGACGGTACGCTCAGTGCCTTGTGTCTGGCGTATCAAAACATGGTGCAGGCGCGGGTCACAATCCGCCTGACTTTTGCCCATTATCTGGATGCCCGTAATTTCCCGGATGGCAACCCGCAAGCTGACCCGACGCAGGAAAAAATCGATGTTTTCTACATCGACAGCAAAACTCAGGAAGATAACGAAACTATCCAGTTTTCGCTCTCTTCTCCCGCCGATTTACAGGGGATTAAAATCCCGACCCGGCAAATTCACAGCCTGTGTACATGGTGCATCCGTGGGCAGTATCGCCAGTCACCGTGTGGCTATACCGATCCCCGTTATTTTACTGAACGGGGCAAACCGACCGATGATCCGGCCCTGGATGCCTGTGGAGGATTAATGAGCGACTGTAAAAAACGCTTTGGTGATACAGCACAATTACCGTTTGGCGGCTTTCCCGGCTCGGCATTATTAAGGCGGTAACCATGACAATACTGCGAAAAACCACGACCCGCGCCATCATGGCACACGCCCAAGCGGCTTATCCGAATGAAGGTTGCGGGCTGGTTATTCAACAGGGCCGACGGCAGCGTTATGTGCCCTGTCGCAATACCGCGTCGTCACCTACAGTGCAGTTCCTTATTCATCCAGCGGATTATGCGGCTGCCGAAGACCAAGGGGCGATTGTTGCCATTGTTCATAGCCACCCCGACGCGACGACACAACCGAGCCAGCTCGATATCGCCCAGTGTGACCTGTCACAACTCCCGTGGGTGATTGTTTCGTGGCCGGAAGGCGATAGCCGTACTCTGATGCCCCTGGCAGGCATTAAGCCCTTAATCGGTCGCCCGTTCGTGCACGGTATCTGGGATTGTTATGCCATCGTGCGTGATTGGTACCAACTGGAGCGAATGCTTGAACTGCCGGATTTTGAACGCACGGATGGCTGGTGGGATCGGGGCGAAAATCTGTATATGAAACAGTATGCTGAAGCTGGATTTATTGCGTGTCGGGGGGAATTACAAACAGGGGATGTGATCATTATGCAGGTGCAGGCCAGTGAACCCAATCATGCCGGGATTTATCTGGGTGACGGCCTGATGTTACACCATTTGTACGGTCAGCTCAGTAAGCGAGAGCCCTATCATGGCTACTGGCAGGAACGCACCATCATCACCTTACGTCACTCATCCGCGTCGGCGGATTTTTTGTTGAGGGAAGTCACATCATGAACACATTACGAACCGTGCGGCTTTACGGTGTACTCGGTACCCGCTTCGGGCGAGTGCATCAACTGGCGGTTTCTACTCCGCAGGAAGCCATCCGGGCATTATCCGTGCTGATTAAAGGATTTGAACGCTTCCTGCTGACCGCCAAAGAACAGGGACTGACTTTTGCCGTATTTAACGGAAAACGCAATCTCAGCCGGGAAGAGCTGGGGTTTTCCGGGCAGGACGCTATCCGGATTGCCCCGATGATTATCGGCAGCAAAAATGCCGGTGTTTTCCAGACCATTCTGGGCGCGGTGATGGTGGTGGCCGGGGCATTTTTGTGGGCGACGCCGTTTGGTGCACCAATGGTGATGTCCGGGGTGGGTATGATGCTGGGGGGCGTGGTGCAAATGCTCTCGCCGATGCCGGGCGGGCTGGCCCGGCGCGAAGATCCCGATAACAAACCGTCCTATGCGTTCGGGGGACCGGTGAATACCGTTGCACAGGGCAATCCGGTACCCATCGGTTATGGCCGACGCCGTATTGGCGGGGCCATTATTTCAGCGGGTATCTATGCGGAAGACCAACAATAGCAGGCAGAGGATGAAAGATGGAAAAGCAGCCCATACAAGGGAACAAAGGTGGCAGACAGCAGCCGCGTACCCCGGTGGAAGCACCGGATTCCCTGCAATCGACTTCCTACACCAAAATTCTCCTTGCCCTCGGTGAAGGGGAATTTGCGGGCGAGCTGGATGGCCGGCGTATTTTTCTGGATAACACGCCGCTTATCGGCGCTGACGGTACGCCCAATTTTGAAGGGGTCAAATGGGAATTTCGTCCCGGCACACCCCATCAGGCGTATATCCCCGGTATGCCAGCGGTCGAAAATGCCCGCACCGTCAGTGCTGAACTGGTCAGTACGTGGGTGACGACGGTCACCAATATTCAGTTATCAGCAGTTCGCCTGCGGTTATCGTGGCCCCAGTTGCAACAGCAAAAAGACAATGGCGACACGGTGGGCTATCGCATTGAATATGCCATTGACCTCGCCACCGATGGCGGGGCTTTTAAGGAAATCCTGAAAACCGCCGTTGATGGCAAAACCACCACGAAATACGAACGTTCCCATCGGGTGGATTTACCTGCCGCTCATTCGGGCTGGCAGGTGCGCCTTCGGCGGCTGACGCCAAAACAGACCAGCAACCGGATCGCCGATGCGATGGTGGTGGAAGCCATTACCGAGGTGATCGACGCCAAATTGAGTTATCCCGAAACGGCCCTGTTATTTGTTCAGTTTGATGCCAAACAGTTTCGCAACATCCCGCAAATCACCTGTGAACCCAAGATGCGCATCATCCGTGTGCCCGCCAATTATGACCCGGCACGTCGCCGTTATTACGGTAGCTGGGATGGCACCTTCCAATGGGCATGGAGCGACAACCCGGCTTGGGTGCTGTATGACCTGATGATCAATGACCGGTTCAGTATTGGCACTCGGGTGAAAACGGAGAACCTGACGCAGGCAAAATGGGATCTGTATAGCATCGCACAATATTGCGATCAGACGGTGCCGGATGGTGAAGGCGGTGGAGAGCCGCGATTCACCTGCAATGTCTATATCCAGTCACAGGAAGATGCCTGGGCGGTGTTGCGTGACATTGCGGGGATCTTCCGGGGGATGACGTTCTGGGCCAATAACAGCATGAATGTGCTGGCGGATATGCCCCGTGACAGGGATTATCTCTTTACGGGTGCCAATGTGCGTGACGGCAAATTCACCTATGCCAGTGCCAGCGAGAAAACCCATTACTCCACCGCCATGGTGAGTTGGTCCGATCCGCAGAACGGCTATCAGGATGCGATTGAACCGGTATTTGAACACCACCTGATACGCCGCTATGGTATCCGGCAGGCCGACATCACGGCTATCGGTTGTACGAGTCAGAGTGAAGCTATCCGGCGTGGCAAATGGGTGCTGCACACCAATGAACATGACCGAACCGTCACTTTTACTGTCGGGCTGGAGGGGCGTATTCCCCTGCCGGGTTACCTTATCGGCATAGCGGATAATCTGCTGTCAGGAGCCGGGAGAAGTGGGCGTATTCAGGCTGTGCCGAGGCGATATATGCTCACGTTGGATCGGGTGCCATCGGCAAAAACGGGGGACTGGCTGGTCGTCAACCTGCCTTCCGGTAAAACAGGAAAGGATCTCATTACCGCGATCAATGGACAGGACGTTTCCGTGAGTAGCGGTGGCTATGCTTATTCCGATCTTCCGGAGGCGGGGGCCGTCTGGTCCATTGAATCCAGCTATAACGTGGAGCACCCCTTCCGGGTGATGGGGATCAAAGCGGGGGAAGACGGTGTCTCGTTTGACATTACGGCAGTTGAGCATAACCCAGACAAGTATGCACTTATTGACAGGAACACCCGTATTGACGAACGTCCCGTTAGCACCTTTCCGCCCCGTGTTCAGCCGGCACCGAAGCATGTCCGTATCGACAGTGATACGGCGATCAATCAGGGCATTATCACCGCTACATTACAGATCACATGGGATGCCGCCGACAGTGCCGTGGCCTATGACGTCGAATGGCGCAAAGACAATGGCAACTGGATAACGGCTCCCCAGACGACCGCCCGGCGTCTTGAGATACCGAACGTCGATGACGGATGTTATCAGGCGCGAGTCAGGGCGGCGAATGCCGCCGCGATATCCAGTATCTGGGTGAGCACCCGGGATACTCTGCTGGAAAGGTACAACATGCCGCCATTAGAGCCGCAGTCCCTCCGAACTACGCCGCTGCTTTTTGGTCTCCGGCTGGACTGGGACTTTGCCAACCCGACGGTTATTCTGCTGAAAACGGAAATTTGCTACAACAAAAGCGGCGAGGATGACGATACGCTGCAGTTTGCCGATATTGCCTATCCGCAACGCACCTACACGTTGCAGGGGCTGGCAGCGGGGGAGAAACTCTACTTTCGGGCACGGCTGGTGGACAAATCGGGTAACGCTTCTGCGTGGACGCCACTGGTCAGCGGTGCTGCGTCCAATGATATCGGCTGGATAGTGGAGGCCAGTCAGGATCATTTTCTGGACGCAGAAACCGGGCGGCGTTTACAAGAGCAACTCAATGAGCAGGCCCGAGCCGACGTGCGTCACAAGCAGTCTATTGCGGAAAACGCGCAGGCCATTGAGAAACTGCATGACATGCTGAAGGAGCTTAAGCGACGCATACAGTAACTCGATAACGACAGTTTTCGACTCTCATTATTATGGATTCGATTCCCACGGATTGAGGATTGTTACCCCTGTAGACTGAAAATCAGCTACGTTACGCGTGACGACCGTCATACCATGCACAAGTGCCGTCGCCGCAATCAGCGCATCACGATCGCTGCATCTGTCGGGTACGTGCAACCGGGCGCAGCGTTGTGCTACGGCTGTATCGACGGGCAAGGTTCGTTCGGAGAACTCCGGCAAAACATGTTGCTCCAGCCATGCCCGCAGTATGACCCCTTGTGCGGCGTCCTTACGCTCAATCAATAAAATGCCAAGCTCTAACTCCATGATGGTGATGGCGGATACAAAGAGGTCGGCGGCATCGACATTTTCAGCCCATGCCGCCACATTTGGATCCGCCTTTCCAGCCCGAATTTTTCGTAGTTCGGACACCACGTTGGTATCGAGTACGTACATCATGAAAAATCAGCCGGACGGATACCGATAGTCACGCGTGGCGGCTCAAACTCAATATCCGCAACGCCCGGCATCGCCAGTGCATCGGCAATGTTGCGATGCTGCTTGGTCAGCAGCCGGTATTCCTCGATGCTCAACAGCACATGAGCCGGCTTGCCGCGATCGGTGATGAATACGGGGCCGTTCTTGGTTGCTTTCTTCGCGCGGGTAACGTCCTGGTTCAGTTCCCGGCTGGAGAGGGTTGTGATGGTCATGGCAGCACCTCCTACTTTAATTCGCTATAGTAGGTACATTACTACAAGGTGAATAATAGTGCAAATTGTGTTCACTTTTCCATTGTTCTAAATGACAGCGGGTAACATGCCTGTTAGGTTTATTTCTCTCTGGATACTGGGTATACGTCTGTTATTCCAAGCCGATAATCAATAGCAATGGAATACATTCGCTGTCGTTATTTTGCGAGCCGCTTTGCAAAGGCCATTTTTGTCAGTGGCATGTTATTTGGGTGGGGGATAGAGTGGCGGTGAAAATTTCGACGCGGCTTTAACGTGCTAGTAACACGATAAAACCGCTAACCACAAAAACTAGGTTGTGTCCCTTAATT
>NZ_JBFPEZ010000159.1:0-5456 GCF_040838225.1 Xenorhabdus sp. SGI246 | reverse complement strand
AACGGGATGCGTTCATATAGAAACTTCATGGGAAATACAACAAGAAGGCTGGCGGGGACAGCCTATGTCACGGTAGATGGTGTCAGCATTATGGTGGTGGGGGACTTTACCTACAGCCCCTCATCTGTTACCCGCGAGACCTTAACCGGGATGGATTACGTGCACGGGTACAAAGAAAAACCCAGTCCGTGTTTTATTTCCTGCCGGGTGCGTGACAGCGGCGGAACGACCGTCGCGGATTTTAACAACCAGACCAACGTGACCATTGTGGCCGAACTCGCGAACGGCAAGACCATTATTGGTGAAGGCATGTGGACCGTAAACACACAGGAAGTGCGCAGCGAAGATGCGGAGTTCGAAGTCCGTTGGGAAGGCATTTCAGTGACAGAAAACTAAGGAGTTAACGTGGAAAAGACAAAAATTATACGATTAAGCAAACCGATTGAAGATAAGGGACAGAAGATCACTTATGAAGAGATTCATTTGCGTGAACCCTGTCTGATAGAAGTTGAACAGTTTTACAATGTACAAGCGGAAAACCCTAATAGTTCTCTTCCTGCCATACGCCGTTTGATTGCCTTAGTCAGTGGGGCTACAGAAACAGCATTAAACCGCATGTCTATTTCCGACTTTAATCAATGCCGGGAGTTTCTTTTGGTTTTTTTGTCGGGGAAGTCGGACTCCAGCATTGGAAACGACTAGCGGCTGATGTCACTTATTTTTATCGTTGGGGGCCACAAGATGCGTGGCTCCTGAGTTGGTCGCGGCTAAATTGGTGGGTTGAGCAGGCAGAACGGATCAATCAAGCGAGGTCGGGTAATGGGTAATGCCTTTGATTTTGAATTACATGCGGATGAAAACGCTACAAAAGCGCTGGCAGAGATTGAAGCCAGAATTAAGCAACTGAACCCTTTACTGGATTCGACACGCGAAGCCTTGCGGTTCGGTGGCAGCGAAACGCTGGATAATGTCGGTTCCGTCAGCAATAAACTACGTGACATGTCACAGTTTGCCAAAGATAACGTTCATCACATCGGCGCTATTATTCCTCCGTTAAAAAATGTTGGCGAACTGACGGCGAAATATGGCGGACTCGCTAAAAAATACGGCGGGATCGTCGGTGGCGTGGGCGCTATTGGATATGGGGCAACAAAATTGTATCAAGGTGTGCGGGATGCAGGTCAAGAAGCTATTGCTCGCAGTACAAGGGCAAAGAATGCAGGAATGAGCGTGGCGGATTTTACCCGTATGTCTGGGGCTATGCAGATTTCTACAGGACTTTCAATGGACGAGACTGATCAGTCTATCGAATCACTCTATCCCGTTCTTCAAAATGCATTAACGGTCAGAAATGGGGCAGCAAGAGCCACATTAGATACAATAGGCGTTGCAATAGCAAAAAATAAAAACGGTAATGCTGATGTTTACCAGACAATGAAAAATTTGGCGGCGAAATGGAATAACATTACACCAGAAACTCAGGATACCTTGAGAGAACATTTAGGGCTAGACAGGAATACGCTCTCATTCTTAAGGGATGGCGGACAAAAGAAAGCCGGCAATCTGAAAATTGAGGAATTGCTGACTAAATCCGATCAGTTTGGACTAACCATACAAGATAAAGCTAATGAACAAATTGAAGAAGTCGGGGCGCGTATTAACGAAGCTGAGGCCAGAATTGCAGGCACTTTGAGGAACTGGAAAAATGATATGCTGCTAACAGGCTTTGGCCAGTGGGATAAGGGAAAAGCAGCGGCGAAAGGCAAAAACCGGATTCACGGTATTATTGCAGGGATAGGTGCATTTGCCAATCCGTTTAGTTTTAATAACGGCGGAGACCAGTTAACGTTACTGAAAAAAGCACAAAAAGATGATGAGTTCAGAAAAACCTTATCTTTTAAAGAGAAAACGGATCTTTTACTGACATACGCTTCAGAAGATTTAATAAAAAAGTTAAATGCGTACTATTTTCCCAATCATAAAAAACAAAGTCATGTTGGCGAAAAAGTGCCTGATATACCTATTGTACGGGAGTCCAACTACTCTAATCCGCTAAAAGAATCAGGGAAACAACCTCGCGGTATTCGCAATAATAACCCCTTGAATATAGAGTTTGCTAAACAAAGAGACGCAACGGTAGAGGATCACCCAGAAAAGCGCTTTGCTAAATTCAGCACGCCTTACGTAGGTCTAGAGCGCACCGCTTGGCAATTACGCCGTTATTTCAATGGGATGACAGATAACGTTAAACGTCAAACCGTCGATTTAATTGTACGAAAATGGGCACCTCCGGGCGGAAAGGACAAAAATCACACAGAGGAGTATATTGATAGAGTTGCGCAGCGGCTAGGTGTCGGCAGGCATGATCGTTTGGATTTAAATAATCATGATGTTATGTACGCATTAATGCGTGAAATGGGTATGGTAGAAAGCAAGTCTTTTCCTTATAGCTATGACTTGGTTATGTCCGCCATCACCGGCACCTCTGACCCAACAAAAATGCTCGTTAAAAACAATGCATCCAGCACTAACCCTCAGATATCGGATAACACTGAGGAGAGTGCCGACAAGCAGGAACAGCAATATCCATCACTCTATAGCAAGCAAAAAAGGGCTGAATCAGAGGTGGATATCGCAAAGAGTATGGCTAAAGCATTTCAAGATGCGTTAGGTGACAAACCCTTTAAATTTGAGATCACCTTGGTTAATAGCGAGACAGGAGAGCGGCAAAAATTCCAGACAAAAACTGCGGGAAAAGTCACAACTTCCATGCGCTATCCTTGAAAATGGCTTATGTTTTATTCAGTAATGGTGGTTTTATCATTTATGAATGAAATATGAGGCAGGTGGATAACAATGACTATATGGAATACTTTTTGGTTTGTTATTGTGATGTTTATTATCTCGCTGGTTATGGCTAAATCTTCAAAGTCAATCCAGCGTAGGAAAGTAGCAACTGTGATAGCTTGGTTGGCGGGCGGGTTTATACTTTTATCTATAATCACCATTAGTTGGCTACTGAATTCAAATGATCATACAGGATGCAATAATAAAGAAGGAGGGTTTTACGTAAGTAATAATAAACTCTGTTTTAATGATAATGAAGTCCAAGCTATAATAAATAAAACCAATGGAGAAAACACGGAAGTTTCTAAATTCACCATATTGGGAAAGGATAAGGCTGTTATTTACATTAAAAACGCAGGTGAATATTTAATTTCAATTAATGGTGGTGATGTCGAAGTAACTCCATATAAAAAACAAGAGCAAGAAAGCCAAAATAACGATAGTGGCTTTAACAATAAAGAAAATGTAACTAAGATTAGTTGTTATAATAATTATATGGAATATCCATATGATGGTTTTATATTTCCTACGCGTAATAACACACTTTATAGTGCAGAAAACTTAGTCTGCTATAAAGGTAGAGATATTACATCATGGGTTGCTGGACGTGGAATGAAAGTGACATCAGCGGTAATACCCAACTCCAAGGAGTTATTCGCTATTGTTACGGTAGAGGAAGAAAACCCCCAAGAATATGAATCTAAAAGTAGTATCAGAGCAATTTATATAACAAGTGATGGCGTTCGCGGGAAAAAAGATATATTTACTCAAAGGTATACTTCTGATCCAGAAACAACACTATCTAACATGAAAATAGTTGGCTACAACTATGAAAAAGGGATTGTTTATTTTTCTGTTCCTGCTTGGGCTGTTAGCCATGCCATACATGCTTTCACGATTCCTTTTGATAATAATTACGTTAATGTAAGAGAAAAATTCATTACAGATGGTGATTTGACATTTGTGAATATGTCAAATTTATCGGGAAGACCTGAGAATGAAAAATACATAGGTAGTTTAGTTGTAGAGCAAGGCGAGATAAGGAAAGGCGAAGGACGCGTATACAATGAATATCTCATTTCACCTGAGGGAAAAAGGATTTGTGAGTTAGACACCGAAGTTGAAAATTGGCGAATATATCTACCCTGTAAAAAATAGCCCCACAGGGGCTTATTTTTTCAACCCCTTCCGTGTGTACGCCATTGACTTATAAAATAAGGATGCTATCATTACTCTATGCATACACCAATGGCGTACTGGAACATGATATTTATCGAGACATCTATCTTTACCGAAGACTGCAAAGAATTGCTAAATGATGATGAATACCGTGAATTTCAGCAGTACCTTGCCGATAACCCAACTTCTGGTGATGTAATCCAGCACACAGGCGGGTTACGCAAAGTTCGTTGGTCTTCTGGCGGTAAAGGTAAGCGTGGTGGTGTGCGTGTTATTTACTATTACAAAGTTGATGTTTCACATATCAGGCTGCTGCTGATTTATAAAAAAGGCATTAAAGATGACCTTAGCGAGTCAGAAAAGAAAGTCTTGAGAGCATTAAATGAGGGGTGGTAACAATGGATAACAAATTATTTTCCAGACTCACTGAAAGTATGGCGCAAATGAATGAGATTATTGATGGCGAGCGCACGCCTTCTCGTGAAACCCTCGTTGAGGCGGTGAAAGTAAAAAGTATTCGCCAGGCAACAGGGTTAAGCCAATCAGGATTTGCTAAGTTGATTTCTGTTAATGTTGGAACCCTCCGTAATTGGGAGCAAGGAAGAAGAGAACCGACAGGTCCGGCAAAAGCATTGTTGAAAGCGATAGAAAAAGATCCTGTCAATGTTCTGAAAGCGTTATCTATGTAAGTAGCCCCTTGCGGGGCTTTTTTTGTTGCTCATTAGTTGATTTTTACAACAGTTTCGTAAAACATCATTGCGATGTAGTCTTGTTGCGACTACAATTAGGTCAATATATGACCGGAGGATTAACTAATGACCACTGAAACTTATGTCCGTGCACGTATTGATGCAGAGACCAAAGAGCGGGCCAGTGCCGCATTGGAAGCGATGGGGTTATCTGTGTCTGATGCGATTCGCTTACTGATGTTACGCATAGCGGATGAGCAGCGCTTGCCTTTTGATGTCAAAGTACCAAACGCAACTACTCAGAAAGCAATGGAAGAACTGGAAGCAGGAAAGGGAAAGCGATTCGATAGCGTGTCTGCGCTAATGGCGGATCTGCATGAGGACGATTGAGCGTTCAACGGCATTTAAGCGGGACTTTAAACGTGAATCTAAAGGACGGTATCGCACTGATCTTGATGATGCGTTAGTTCCTGTTCTCGTGGCGCTGGCAAATGATGAACCTCTCGAACGCCGTCATCGTGATCATGAACTGGACGGCAATTGGTCAGGCTATAGAGAATGCCATATCAAACCAGATTTGTTACTGATTTACCAAAAAACGGACAGTAAAACCCTGCAATTAGCAAGACTCGGCTCTCACAGTCAGCTATTTGGGTGAACACTGTCATATATAATTGTCTTATTAAGCCCGCTCGTGCGGGTTTTTCTTTATATAGAGTCACTCGGCGAGGATCAATCATG
>NZ_JBFPEZ010000158.1:0-4058 GCF_040838225.1 Xenorhabdus sp. SGI246 | reverse complement strand
AGTTTGAGCTAATACAGATAACAATACATCATGGTCAATGTTATCAAAACATCCTTTGATGTCCCCTTCAATAAACCATTTTACACCCCGCCACTTATGCGTAATCTCCCGTAGCGCGGAATGGCAGCCACGACCGGGACGAAAACCAAAAGACAGTGCACTGAATCGCGGTTCATAGTAGGCTTCCAGCAAAAGACGCAGAGCTTCCTGAACCAACTTATCTGACCATGCGGGTAAACCAAGAGGACGTTTCCCTTTCTTTTTAGGGATATACGTTCTTCTTGCTGGAGTCCACCGCCAGGCCTCCCGACGCATAACGTCGATTATCCTGTCGATTTTCTCCAGCGACATGGTGTCCACTGTTTCGTTGTTACTTCCCGGAGTCATAGCCCCTGAATTACGGTAGAGTTTTCCATAAGCGCGCAGGTAGAGATCCGGCCGATAAAGCTGCCGATAGACCCCCTCCAGAGGCAGTTGTCTTCTGCCACGATCGGAATAGACGGCCAATATATTTTCGGCTGTTGCCATTTCGGTTACCTTAATATCAGGTCGTCAGACACCTGTGATCCTTCGCCATGTGGACGGTTTTCCCGTCCCCGGACTACTACGATCACTCCGTCACCATAGGCCTCGCGACCCACAGGCGATCCCGTGTTCGTATGAATTGAACGTACTAGCGCAACGTAGGTTCCCGGTTCGACACCTTGAACGATCTCGCTGACCGTCGTTTGGCAGAGGAAGATTTCGGCTGGCGAAAGTCGTACCAGTCTATTCTGCCAACACAGCCCTTACATACCGTGGCTGTGGATGTGCGCGTTCCATCACTGGTGTCTGGGGTTCAGGCAATGCAGCTTTAACCTTATTGAGCGGGTCTTGCGCGACAACCGGTCTGGTATGTTCGCCGGTTCCACGCTTCTCAGCCATGCTCATGTCCCTTAAGGTTTTCACCATCCGGTAAGGCTGATGACCCAGAAGTATTTCTTCCAACTCCTCCTGCCTGTAGCAGGTATTCAATTCACCGCTTTCACGGCGCACCCTCTCAGCTCATACCGCTCCCATCAGACAAACGAGCCTGTCATTCCTGCCCGCCAATGGGCAAACAACCACGGATGTTTCTCGGCGATCCCCTCGATAAATTTCGAAGCCCGGGTTTTGTATCGTCGCAATGCCTTAAACTTTCGTCTGACCCAGCGTACCAGCGCTTTGTTGATTTGTCGGAACACTTTATACAGCTCTGAACGGCAAAATTGACCATAATAGCTCAACCATCCACTTATCATAGGATTTAGCCAACCGGCTAATTGTGTCAAATTCAGCTCTGTTCGCATCCTGACTTTCAATTTACGGATTTTGAATTTCATCGCTTTCTGCGCCGTCTGGCTTACTGCGGGCTGCGGGCGTAAAACTCACAAACAGACTGTTCCGTTTGGTGTTCTTCACCACTCTTGGCCTGAAAGTGTAGCCGAGGAAGTCAAAACGGGTATGTTCATACCTCCCTTTTCGTTTTCCATCCTGACAGTAAGCTATTCGGGTTTTATCAGGATGCAGTTCCAGTCCGCATTCCCGAAAACGGTGTTCGAGTATCCCCCACATTTCTATAGCCTGACTTTCACTTTGGCAGTGAACCAGTCCATCATCCGCATAGCGGCACCATTTCCGTTGGGGATAATGCTTTTGCATCCACTTGTCGAAAACGTAATGCAGAAATAAATTTGCCAGTACCGGACTGCTCACGCCCCGAACGCAAAAGGTAACTTTTGTCAGGTATCTGTAAATTGGTGGGTATCGGCGAAAGTTGATTGTCGCTGGGCGGTGTATGAGTCAACGGGATGGAATGGCGAATGACGATGGTGTCGTCATCAACCAGTATGTCCTTGACCAGTAAACGAACAATACGCTGCCGATCGCCAATTTCCAGCGTCTGGGCACTTTGCCGTAATCGCTGAAGGAACTCAGTCAACGTTTCCGCCAGGTGCAGGATCGACATACGGTCGGCAGCCTGATCGAGAAGCGTCTGTAACTCTGTCTGCAATCGCTGTTGACGACCCCGTAATTCCGGCATTCTGCCCCGAAGTTCTTCCAAAGACAGGAGATCCTCCTGATAAGCCGTAATCAATCGCTCCATGCTTTTTCCAAGGCGAGCCAGATCCCGCTCGATAACCGCTTTCCGTTCATTCGCGGGTTCAGCTGAGCGGGCAGCTTCAAGGCGTCGTTCCAGTTCAGCATTGATGAGCGCCGGATCTTCAATGAGACGGAGGACTTCCTGCCAGACGATCTGGTCGAGCAAATCCTGGCGGATGGGGCGGTTGTCACATAAAGCCCCGTTGAGATGGCGCCAACTATCGGAGCCTAGGCATCGATAATAGGAGATTTTACGGGCAGATGTGCGTGTCGACGTTCTCGACAAGGCATATCCGCATTTCCGGCATGATACCAGTCCCTGAACAAGGCTGGGTTCAATGGTTCGCCGGGAGGCAAAGCGTTTATTGTCCGCAAGGCGCTCTGCCGCCAGGGCAAAGGTTTCTTCGCTGACGATAGCGGGAACCGGTATTTCGATCCATTCCTCTCGCGGACGTTCGTGCGCGCTGGTTTTTTCTCCATGAACCCCATACCCCCTTAAGCGGAAGGGTTTCGTTACACGCTGCCTCGGCCCTGTTTCCGTTTTGTTATAGCAGGCCGTTCCCTTATAGGCTGGATTGCGCAACATAGCCCAGACGACTGAACGTTCCCAGTGCGTTGTCTGTCCCCGTGTCGGTACTGCCATTTCACCCAACAACCGGGCGATAGCACCGATACTTAACCCTTCCGTCGTGTATTTCTCATACACAAGCTGCACAACATTCGCTTCCTCCGGAATGATTTCGTAACGGGCTGGAACGTCATGCATTTTGCGAATATAAAGATAACCATAGGGGGCTCCCCCCAAAACCGCCACATCACCTAACTTGGCCCGATAACGTTTGCCGCGCCGATACCGTTCAAGGAGCTGGGCGCGTTCATATTCGGCGATCATGCCCTGAAGCTGAAGCAAGAGCTGGTCTTCTGCCGTATCTGAATGCGGCGCCTTGATGAAGAAGGTTTCGACCCCATTGCGCGTGAACTCTTCGATAAGCAGAACCTGATAGGCATATTTTCTGCTTAATCTGTCCGGCGAATAGACGAGAACAGCCTGAAGCTGTCCCTCAGCAACCAGGTCGCGCAACCGCTCCAGGCCCGGCCTCAGCAAGCTGGCACCGCTGAACCCTTCATCCTCGATAATCCATTCGTCAGGAACGCTGAAGCTTTGTTCGCGCGCGAATTCGATCAGCGCTGCTGTCTGACTGGCAATGGTGTTCTTCTCCTTTTGCTGGCTGGAAGACACCCTGGCGTAGATTGCGGCAATTTTCATCAATTTCCCCCGTTACACGCTGAACACTTCTGACAATGTGCACCTGTTCCGGAACCAGGATCTTGTAGACCAGCTCCAGCTTGACAGTCAGAAGACGATCAAATACTGGCTCAAGCTGAACACGATGCGCCATATCGTCCCACTCACCCGTTGTCATGTGCCTTGTCGATGAACGCGAGCAAATGCATTAGCAACCAGGTTACTGATTGTAGTGCCCTCTGCCGATGCACGGGATCGAACTGAAGCCACCAGATCCGGTGGTAACTTGAATGTCACGGCCACCGTTGGCTCGACGATCGACAGCGGCATGTTGAGCTTTTTTGCTGATTCGACGTAGCGATAAGCCTGGCGCCGGGATAACTCGAACTGGTGTGACAATGACAAGGTAGCCTCCGCCACACTCATTCCATGAGCGAGCAATTCATGGGCCGTGTTAAGACGTTTCGCTCTTTGTGTATTAGTTGATCTCGACATATGACACAAAAATATTATCTTTTAAGGCGCAAATCAAGAACAAGACATGAACGATCAAACGAGATAGTTCGCTCGAAAATTAAATTACCTTTTGCGTTCGGGGCGTGATAACACCGCCTAATGCACAGTAAAGACAAATGCGCCGTGATCCCAGGTTGGGCGTATGGGATAAGGCCATACGCCACAAAGAGTAAGC
>NZ_JBFPEZ010000157.1:0-6095 GCF_040838225.1 Xenorhabdus sp. SGI246 | reverse complement strand
TTAACAGAAGCCGTAAAACAAGCGAAAAATGCGGTGCCCAATAACCGAAAAATCAATGGGAAACCGTTGGGGGAAGATGTGACCCTGAATGCACAAGATGTACAGGGTGAACCGCGTTTTAACATGACGATAGATCTAACCGGGTTGAGTACTGATCGTTATTATCCGGTATGGTGGCGGTTTCCATCGAATGATGGAGCAAATTCGTGGTTAACGATTCATCGCTGGTATGCTGAAGACAGAGAAAAAGACCTATTTAGTAAAGGTGAATTTCATATTGCTGGGTTGTTATTGCAGATAGAAGGAACGGATTATCTGTGGGGAGGCGATGCCCAGTACCTGAATATTAAACGGATTCATCAGAGATACCGTAAGACCGTTAGAAATATTTGTTATGGCATGATGAGTATTGCAAGGCCAGTTGATGGTAAATATCCCCTTTATGAAAAGGTTAAGCCCGGAGATATTGTTTATTGCAAAAGATTCAGTGGTTGTTATTTACGGGGGGGATTAACTTACCATGCCACCAGTAATTTTTCCGATATTCATTATTCTCGTAAAGATGATGAAGTTGAGCTCTCTAGTGCTCTGGAACCTCAGAATAATTTTGAAATGAAATGGACCGTGAAATCCTATGCCATTGATGACCCCCTATTAGGAAAAGATTACGATGATTCTGTTCTGCCTTATGCTCATGATTATGCAGAAACTATCAATTTGGCAAAAAATTCCGTACCAAAATCAGCGATAGTACAAGAATCAGGAAACTCAGCTGAACAAATAATGAGTCAAAAAGCAGTCACTGATGCGTTAGCCAAATCAGTATCCATAGATTTACTATACCCTGTTGGAATTGTTTTATGGTTTGCACAAAATAAAAATCCTAACAATCTATTTCCCGGGACAACATGGAAGTATATTGGTGAAAATAGAACAGTTCGCTTGGCTGCTAGTAATGGATCAAATGTGTTATCGACAGGTGGTAATGATACTAAGCAGCTAACTATAAAACATATTCCAAAACATAGTCACTATTTTAGTGGTAATACAAATAGTACTGGAGGACATAATCATAATCGAGGGGATATGAACATTACTGGTTATCTACCAAGTGTTATTGCTCATGGAAGTGATATTTTTGGAGGTGCTTTTGCTAGAAATGGTCAGAGTAAACCTGGTGTAGAATATACAGATAGATGGACAAGCCTTACCACATTTGATGCATCCCGGACTTGGACTGGAAACACATCATGGAATGGAGAACATGCACATAATGTTAGTGGTAATACATCTGAAACTGGTAGTGGTGAAGGATTTGATGTTATTAATGCCTATATTATGTTAATGGGTTGGTACCGAACAAATTAGTTTATTCATGATAGCCTTAGCTTTAAAGCTAAGGCCTGACTTTTTTCAGCCAAGTACGAATGAATATTCTCCACAAAGCTAACTTTATTTGAATGATAATTGTACGTTTTCTATTTTCTATATCTAACTTCGTCAATGTATACTCTCTTTCTCCGATCGATGAATTTATCGATTGAGCAGAAGGATGAATTACTGGAGGGATAATTCCTTTCAATTTAATTACACCTTGTTCTTTGAAAAATTTCCATTCATCGGCAACAAATCTAACAGGCCGTAAATAATGATATAATTTTTTGGCTGCAGATAGATTTAAAACATATCCAAAAGTACATGCGGCATCAATTACATTGACAATATTATAGTTTTCTACCAGTGGTTTCTTAAATGATTCGAAATATTCATTAGTATTATTTAATAAAAAAATATAGGGTTTTGAACTTAATAACAAGGGATCATTATCTAAAGACGACAATATAGTAATTAAACTTTCATCAAAAAGTACATCATCTTCTAATACTAAAGCAACAGGTATACTGCTATCGATAATTCTCTTATACACTTTTATATGGCTCATTGAACAGCCAACCTCACCAAGAGTGAGGGCTAAATCATCAAAATCAGGGCATGAATTTATCAGCTGCTCATTGGTTAGTTCTTTTCCGTATACTGCTGTTATGAACTCAGCACTAAGATTCACTTTTTGCAACTGTTCTTGCATTGATTTTCTGCGTTCTATATCTTTTTCTAAATTAATGACAAAAATCTTCATAGGACACCATATTGAATTTTATTTGATGTGACATACTAACACAGATTATTCTAAATAAAACAGTCGGATAATCTACAGCCACATAATTTTTCACAATGGAAATTCCCTCTTTGTTAGGTGTTGTTGACATTTTATAAGGAATTATTGAATAACATGATGATTTGGCATCGTTTTCGCTAAAAAAATAACCAGACATTTTATGCTGATAACTGGTGTTAGGAGATACACGACGGAATAAACTATCTGTATTTATGTAACATGCTGATGTATAAATATATTTCTAAACATTCTAAGTTTCAGACTGAACATTTAAGATACCTACAAACAGAAAATTATAAATAAATTTTATGTTTGTAGCTTTCCAGTGACATAATGATCCATGGTTTTATCACCACTTAAACTCTGATTATGACTAAACCTCGGTTTAACAGAAACTCAGGAACTGGCTGCTGGAGCATTGTCTAAATCTATTGTCAGAGAAGTGGGTAATGGAGGAACATTTGCAAGCTGTAATACACCAGGGATATATAACATTGCTATTGATAAACCTGAGACAGTATCAGATTTCCCCAAAGTAAATGGGAATCCAATTTACGGCTATGGCATGATGATTGTGACAGTGAGTCATTCGTGCACTTCACAATTATATATGTCTCATATCGGACACATTGCTGTCCGTCAATTATGGTATCCAAGTGCAGAATATCGTGAATGGTTTGTTCAATATAGTCCTGCAAATAAGCCATCCGCTGCTGATATCGGGGCATTTTCAATAACTGGTGGGAAAGTTGATGGTGAGGTACATGCTGATAAATTTTGGACAAAAACTGCCTTAAATCTTGGTGAGGAAATTACGGGAGAGCGTCACGGAATAAATATTAGCTCTGTTGATAATGCTAGTTTCGAGGGAAATAATGTAGAAATTAGATCTTGGTATGGCATTGGTTTGAAATCAAGTTTAGATAATCAAACACGAATTTTTTTCAATCCCCGTAATGGTCATATTGGAACACAAGGCTCTATCAATGCTGAAAAATTATTAGCAAAATCTAATGTTTGTATCGGTAATGAAGATCATGGTATTTGGGGTGGTACAAAAGATGCTGCTAGTTTCGAAGGTAACAATTTGGAAATTAGATCATGGTATGGTATAGGGTTAAAAGCCGCCACAGATAATGAAACGAGGATTGTATTTAATACACGTAATGGAGATATAGGAACAAAAGGAAATTTGTTTGTTGGTGCAAATAGTAATGGCTCATTAAAAATCTCTTCATATAATACGGCAAATTCACCAATATTTCTCTATACCTTCGGGGATCTACATACTGGAGGCACACGACATGCCATATTAGAGGTAGCAGATGATAAAGGATGGTTTTGGTATAGCCAGAGGACTACTAATAATGAAATTCAATTTGCAGTAAATGGAAAAATGTTACCTAACGATTATGGTAACTTTGACAATCGTTATTTACAGCACCATCAACAAAATATTCCTGTGGGAGTTCCTTTACCGTGGTCTCATGCAAACCCACCCGAGGGTTATTTTGAGTGTAATGGTCAGTCTTTTGATAAAAACCAATATCCCAAATTAGCAATGGCATATCCTTCAGGTACTGTACCAGATTTACGTGGTGAGTTTATCCGCGGATTAGATTCAAATAGGGGGATTGATTCTGGACGCAATGTACTAACAGAACAAATGGATGCACTACAACACATTGAAGGAACTGTTCAAAGTGTATCAGAAACTTTTGCAGGAGGAGGTACCTGTAGTGGGGCTTTCCAGAAAGATTCTGTTGGTCCTAATTCACCTGGAACGCCCAGAAGTGTAGATTGGAGTAATGCCGGTACTCTTAGCTTTAGTGCATCTCGTGTCGCACGCGCAGCACACGAAACTCGCCCCCGTAACATAGCATTCTTATATATAGTGAGAGCAGCATAATGAAATATACAACAGATCTTAAAACACCCAAATTTGATGAAAAAGGTTTTGCAACTTCTAATGGTTGGGTAATGGTTTATCGTGCTAATACTGAAACTAAAGAATATATTTGTGCAGATATGGAACGCACAGTTATTGGCGTTGGCTTATCTGCTGGTGCTTATTTAGATGCGCCAGAATTATCAGATTTAGCTGATATTGCTGTTTGTCGCAGTAAAGATGAAAAGTCATGGATTAATATACCAGACTATCGTGGAAAAACTGCTTACCATATTAAAACCCAACAATCACATAAAATACAATCAATTGGAGAATTACCTTCTGAATTGACTCTATTGAAACCCAAAACTTCATTTGATGAATGGGATGGGAAACAATGGGTAACTAATTTTGATGAAAAACAAAAACATGATTTACAACAAATAGAAAAACAAAAACAATCTTTGTTACATGAAGCTGAACAACGAATTATGCAACTGGAACGTAAAGTCCGACTTGATATGGCCTCAAAAGACGAAACTTCACTGTTACATGAGTGGGAAGTTTATAGTGTAAAATTGCTTGATCTTGATATTTCAGATATCAAAAAAATTGATTTTCCTGAAAAACCAGAATAATAATCAGGGGCATTATGCCCCTTTAATCATATTAGGTTGGTTTCTTTGGCCATTTAATATTTGGTGTATTGGAACAATCAATTCTATTGATCATTACTCGATAACGTTTCCATTCTGTTAAGGCTATTATTTCCTGTTCTGTTTCTATATTCAAGTCTACAGCATCCTGAAGAGGCGAAATTACAGCATTAGCATCTATTAATAATTCCTGTTTCTTCTTTTTAGCTTGAATTATTAATTCATCTTTTGTGTATTCACGTGGAACAATACTACCGTTGATATATTGCCAGTTTCCTAAAATATCTACACCATCCGGTAATGATTCCACCTCAAAAATACTTCCATCTTCTGGGCAGATAGCAGAGGCCTGTTTATTTATTGCACAGATAACGTTATTGGAATTATATTTTATTTTGTAAGTGTTTTCATTAAATTTTGATATGCTTTTATACCAATCATCACCATTTTCATTACGATAGAATATAGCTCTAAATTTTCTCTCAATTTCTTTTTCTTTCTCATTATCTGGCGAATATTTTTTGAAATTTTTTAAATGTAACATTATAAAGCTCCTATATTATGCCAAATTCCATTAATGAGTTTTTGAAGTGGACGGCGATAAACAGCATCAGGAACATCGTCTGAATTATGATTTTCAACACCAGTAATAATATACGGTGGAGTATCAGTATACCCGTATCCACGCCAAACCTTCGCATATTCAACTGCCCCCAATTGAATATCTTGAATATATTTTGAGTTAGCATTCCTAACAGTCAATAACTCATCCCAATTTTCTTCAAAACCGTAAGCATCACGTGCAGAACGATAAAACAGGCCTCCATTTCTATAGTTTGCTAACAATTGCAATGTGGGACAACTCCCAACTCCCATATTAAAATTCACTATCATTTTAGTGTGGGTAGAAAAATTGGCATTATATAAGCCACTGTTTGCATTCCAAGGAACATTATATTCAGTTACAGTCTGAGTCAGACCTAGCATTTGATATTTAGCATCAGATTCATTTTTAGTATAACTATCATCAGTAAAAGCCAATTCTTTAATAGGAGAATTGGCAGTACCTGAATCATTTCCTGCAACTATTTTTACACGGGCAGTGGCATAATTAACTGAAAAAGATGCATAAGTATCACCTGCTTTTAGAAGAAGTCCAGCACCATATATATGTGTATAGTCAGATTTTCCTGAATTCCTAAAAAATTCAGGGCTGACGCCAGATCTACGTATCCAAGTGAGAAATTCATCGTTATTTTTATGAAGGACAGTACCGCCACTTCCACCAAATCCAAAACTGCCTTTTAGTTGATATTTACTATCCGCTTCTGATTTCGACACCGCATTTTCCGCCTGTTTTACGGCTTCTGTTAAA